>JAJIYL010000045.1 GCA_020881195.1 Rickettsia endosymbiont of Pseudomimeciton antennatum
AAAATTCTTTTTGCAATATCTATACCAATTGTGGTAACTTCCATATGGGCCTCCTTATTGTTGTTTAGGATTCATTTCCTATCCTAGAAGATTAGCATTTGCTTCTCATTCTGTATATAGGGTAGGTCCATACCATTATTACGAGACTGGCGACTTCTAGCGGGTGGTAAAAGTAAGGTTCACCCGAATGTCTTATCTGATTATTATGATATAGCTTAATATAATTAATAGCAGTTTCTATTAAAGAAATATCAATATTATGTGCTTTGCTGTTTGCCTTTATCTTATCTATAAATAATTGAGTATTATTATCTAGATAAGGTTTAAAATTTTCTTGCTTATCAATATCTTCCATTTTAATACCCACCATAATACTTTAATTATAAAGTATATTAAACTAGAAGTTAAAATACTACTAAATAATTTGTTATATGCTTCTTAAAATAATAAGTTTTCTTTGCTACTAATTGCTCTAATCATTATGGGAATTTTTTATTTTGCCAATAATCTAAGCTGGCGTTTAATGCTTGCCGCTGAGCAAAAAAACTAACTCTACCTCTTGAGCCTCTTGGATAATGTGACTTGCAAGAAGATGGATCGTAAAATACGTTAGGCTGATTACTACAACCATCTACTGACGGAAAGCCAAATTCAGTAAACCAGATTGGTTTCATTAGACTTCTTTCGAAACTCGCTTATGCTGAGGAATTTGTAGGAGACACTTCACCTCGAACCGCAGCATACTCAAATGTACGTGAGGAGCAGAGTACCGGTATCACGCACAAATTACCAGCAGAAGTAGAGTTTCGAAAGAAGTCTATTTTAGGCTGCCAAGTGGTATAGTTACCATTAGGGTTTTGATGATAATTACTCCACCAATATCCTAAATTTTTCCAGGCATATTTACCATCAGAAAAGTAATGTCTTATGCTTCTAGTATGATCATAATAATATTGCCATCCTTCACCGCTTTGCCAACCATCATTGATTAAGTTTTCGGTAATTTGCCTTTGCGGTAAATCTTCAGTTAGGGGGAAATAAGCGTCAATTCCAATAAAATCAATATTAGGACTTGTCCATAATGGATCAAGATTAAACCACCCACCTTCTGTGTGGTGATATTCTGACCAATCAGCAGCGTATGTAATGAGGGTATTGTAGCCAAGGATAGTTTTTACTCTAGTTGCTAAATTAATTAACTGATTTACCGTAGGGTAGGAGCCAATATTATCAGTAAATCCAGTTAGACCAACTAATTTTATCCACAATTTTTAAGAATTTGCAATATTTTTGATATATTGTTCAAACTCAGATATATTCTTGTTTACATCTATAACAGAGTTTACAGGTTGCATGTTAAATAACTCAGCATAAATAATAATTTTGGATCCATTTCTATAAGGATAAACTTTTATTTTCATTAAAACTGAGGCATAGTTTAATTTTAATATATAATTGCTAGGGTCAAAGCTTTCTAAGCTACGATCAAAATTTGCTATTATTGCTGCAGCTGGAAAATCTGAATTTACTTCAAAATTATATCTTACCATGGCACTTGTTAAATAAGATTGAAGATCAAATTCAGGTAGTGGAAATGGAAGAATAAGACCGTCTTGATAGGTACTCATTGATTCTCCTCGTAACCTAATCAAAGTATTATTTGATTCATTTTCTTTAGTTATACTTACTTTATATATACGACCAGAACCTGCTACTCCATTGTCAGTACGTCTTTCTATTTGTAAATTTTTATTATCAAAGTTCACAAGAATTTTTTCTTGCTTCGTATCCCTTCCCCAACAACGATTTTGGAAATTTAAGCCATTGATTCCTTCAGAATTCAGAACATTTTTTGGAATTACGTAGGTTATTTGTAAATCAGTAATTTCTTTTATATACGCTTTTTCTGGTAGTAGCTGTAGTTGATAACCATCAGGAAGTACTACTTTATTTGAACAGGATGATAGAATAATTAATACTATTAAATGAAGAATAAATTTCATTAAATTAAACCTTAAATCGAAAAACAATACTAATTCATTACTTATGCAAATTCAACAATTATTTTACCTTTGTGTCAATAACATGTCAATGACATTCTATAAAGATCCTAGTTTTATAATGTGTAGAAATTATTTTAACATTTTATTTACTGTTTTTGTGATAAGAAACATAGAGCTGTTAATGAGTCATATCTATCTACTCTCCTCATTAAATAATTGCTATGTTGGTCCTCCTGAACCTTTCAGCATAATAACTTCTTTTTTAGTTTTACTATTAATACCTACGTAATAGTTGCATCTAAATCTTCCCCTGTTACATTAACTGGTTCTTTTATCTCTTGGCACTCAGATGTTGTAATTTCTAGTGTGCTTTTTAGTTCACCGCATAATTTAAAAACATTATCTGTACTACTACAATTATCTATTTCTGAACCAATAATAAAAGCGTCTACTTTATTCTTGATTAAGTTTGCATAATGGACAATAAAATTATTATAGGCATTTTCTTGATTAAACTATTAGCTTGTCTAACCTGTTCAATTATTTTAACTTGTTCCTTTGATAGGTTTATACCTTCAGTATACCATATTAGAATATGAGTATCTAAAGTCAGTCTTTCCAAATTAATCATTGGTTAATTGGTCATTGATAACTTCCCAATCATGTTCTAAGTTACAGTTTATAATATCATCTTTTATTTTTACTGTTCCTTTCATACAACCAAAGTAATTTTTATTAGTATCAACTTTATTGGAATCTAAAGGAACAATTTTAGCTATAGGCAATTTTCTTTTGGTTATAACAAAAGAACTATGGTTATTTCTAACATCATCTACTAAACTTAAAAAATGCTTTTTAAACTCAGTAGCGGATATTTGATTATTTACTTTTTCCATATTACTACTTAATTAATTCATAATATTTATATACAGTTTTATTATACTTGAAAATATCCATAAATACCATAAGATAGCATATATTAGTATTAGATTATTTTAATACTATATACTATTATGGTCATATAAAAGTATAACCACCACTAACATATTGTTTAACTAACTGAAAAATTGTTTTCTCTCCATCACCTTTGCCAATAATTTGGTTGATAGCTTGGTAATCCGAAAAATCCTTATAGCGAAAGCCAATAGCTCTACCATGCCTTGCTCTAAAAAAGGCAATTAACTGCTGCCAAAGTGATGGAAAGAATTTTTTTAGCAACCTATGGAGTTGTTACTCCTAATGATTTCTATGGAATTAATACAGAAGTCTTGGAAAAAAAATTACTCGAACAATTAAAATATAAAGTGATAAAAAAATGAGAAAAAATATGAGTAAAGATAAAAGAACACCAGAAGAAATATTTAATAATTTAGCATTAACCATTCGTAATTCACATGATCAAGAGATAAGTGAAGAAGAATCAAGAAAGCTAGCAAGAAATTTTATAAGGTTTTGCCAAAGATTTATCGAGATTCGACTTAGAATAGATAAAGAAAAAGAATCAGCAACTCAAGATTGTGATTGACTTTATTAGGAAGTTGGTTAAAATCACATTGGGATAACAAACATTATTCTGGGATGTCAAAATCTCTAGCAAATAATGAAAGAGCTTAATAATGACTGATAAAGCTGTAAAGGCAATTATTTTATCGCGTGTTTCTTCTAAAGATCAGGAGGAAGGTTACTCACTTGAGGTACAAAAAGATCGGCTAGAGAAATATTGCGAACGTAAAGGTTTGCATATTATACAAACCTTTAAACTTGTTGAATCCTCTACCAAAGGTGATCGTAAACATTTTATGGAAATTATCAAATTCATCAAGAAAGAGCGAGAGCCTATCGCTTTTGTTGCTGATAAAATTGATCGTATCCAAAGAGGTCAAAAAGAATCTCCTATACTAGATGAGCTAGTTAAACAAGGTAAATTGGAATTGCATTTTAACAGTGAAGGTTATGTTATTCATCAGCAGTCAAGTGCTCATGAATTAATGATGTGGGGCATAGGCGTGGTAGTCGCTAAAAGTCATACTGATTTATTAAGTGAAAATGTTAAAAAAAGTTTTAAGCAAAAAATAGAAGTTCATGGGGAGTGGTATGGTCCCGCTCCTATTGGATATTTAAATAAACGGGATGAAAGGGGTAGAGGGATAATAGTAATTGATTCAGTTAATGGTAGTATTATTAGCAAGATATTTGAAACTTATGCTACAGGAGCCTATACTTTATCAGAAATGGTAACCAAAGCTAAGGACTGGGGATTGCGTAGTAAGAAGGGCTATCATATTGCTAAGTCAGTTATATATCGCATGCTACAAAATCCTTTTTATTGGGGAGAAATGAGAGTAAAAGGAGAGTTGTGGTCGCATAATTATCAAACGCTTACTAATAAAGAAATTTTTAAAGCTTGTGAGGCAGTACGTATGGGTTGGCATAAAAAACCTTTTCAATATTGAGGTAAAGAATTTTTATTTAGAGGTATTCTAAAATGTGCCGTTACCGGCAATTTAATTACTTCTGATACTAAGAGCAAAAAATATAAAAATGGTGAAATATCAGAATGGACTTACTTAAGAGCTTGGAGTCCAGAATATCCTAAAAAAGCTATTTGGGTCAGGGAAGAGAAAATATTAAGGCAAATTGAGGAAGTATTAAAAACCTTACAAATAAAAAATCCTGAGATATTAAAACAAACAATGGATTATTTAATAGGTGTCAATAAAGGCAAGGCTTATGAATTTAACCTTGAAGTTGGAGAATTAAAACAAGAGCATACCGTTATTCAAAATAAACTCGATAGATTGATGGATTTCTTAGCAGATGGCACTTTAACTAGAGAAGAATTTTTGCATAAGAAAACTCAATTAAAGGAAAGACAATATGAATTAATTGAATTAATTAAGAGCTATGACAAAGTAGATGATAAGCTCTCTAATAAGCTTGCAGACCTTATAAGTATCAGTAGAAACGCCTATGAAATTTTTAAAGGTTCGACAATTGCTGAAAAAAGGGAATTATTAAATTTTATATTTTCGAACCTAACACTCGAGGGCTGTAAACTGCATTACGTTCTGGCTTTTCCATTCACAGAAATGCAAAAAGTAGCAAGTTGTAAAAAATGGCTGGGGCGGATGGATTCGAACCACCGAATGACGATACCAAAAACCGTTGCCTTACCACTTGGCTACGCCCCACAACCTGTAGAACTTATATCAACAAACACTTATCTAGTCAAATAATTTATACAATCTCCTTTACCATAGGACACAATTTACAGTGCTGGAGTATAATGTTTATAATACCCTAACATTTTATAATGTATTATGCCATAAACAAACGTCATTGCGAGGAACCACTTTGGTGGCGAACAAGCAACGCATTTCTAATCACTTTCTTGGACTGCTTCGTCGGCTATGTCCTCTCACAATGACGTTTTTATGCTGTTATGATACTTATATAATAAAAATTATATTTTTTAAATCTTATTATATTTTAGCCTATAACCCTTGTGATACGAAGGATAGAGTAATTGACTCATTATCTATCATGCAATATCCAGGTTAGTTATCTCCGATAGCTTCCTAGGGTTCTCTATTGAAATTATAGACATCTTCATGTAGTATGCAAAACAAATGTAATGCATGTAGGTATAAATGACTAGTTGGTTTGGTAAAGGTATTATTGTCATTTATTTCCTTCTAACCATGATCCATGCAGCACATGCTGGAACGTTAGAGAATAGACCTATTGATAGCAAGGCTATTGATCAGCTCAAAATATACTTACGGGAAATAAAATCCATTGCTGTAGACTTTACCCAAGAAGATTCGGTAGGGAATCAGGCTGAAGGTAAGTTATTAATTAATAAACCTTTTAAATTTCGCTTTAATTATTATCCACCATTTCCTTTGGTGGTTATTGGTAATGCTAACTATGTGTCGGTATATGACTATGATATGAAACATGTAAGTCGCATTAAGGCAAAGGAGAATGTATTTAATTTTTTGTTAGAAGATAGCATAGATTTTGATAAATATTTTGAGATTGAGTCGGCAATAGATCAAGATAATATGTTTAAGATTACTCTTTATCATACTTTATCAGAGCGACGTAGTCAGATTACCTTTGATAAAGCAACTAAACAGATTAAAATGTTAAAAATACTTGAGGATGACAATGTTATTATCATAAAATTTAATCATATTGCAAAAGTACAGAAATTTGATGATGATTTGTTTAAGCTCAAAAATCCGGAGATATTTGGAGTTCCAAATAGACTTAGCAAAAGTGATATAGAAAAAAAATATAATTAATTAGTATTGCAGGCAGTCTCCTAATTAAATAGCTTGCCTATAGATGATAAAAGAACTATTTTATCACGTGCTAGTAGTGGGCATTGGCTCTGTTCAGGTGGTCAGGTTCGAAAGGAAGCAGCCAAAATAGTCTCTGGTGGGTCATTACTAGCATGTATAATAAAAATTTGTTTAAGATGAAAGGAATGTAATTATTATATTTTTTGAAGTTTTTGAGTAAAGATAATTATGCAAATAAACAAAATTCATGCTATCGTACGGGCTTATATAAGAGATAAAGATTCTGTGTTAGTTGCTGACAATGGAAAAAATTTATTTTTGCCTGGTGGTCACATAAAATATCAAGAGCCAATTCATACCGCATTATCAAGAGAACTAAGAGAAGAAATTGGTCTAATTAATTTTGAATTAGGAGATTTTGTTGGCATGATAGAAAATATATGGGATTATGATGGCAAAGCTGTTCATGAACATTGTATAATTTTAAAAGTTATTTCAAAAGATTTGTCTATAAGTAAAGAAGTGAAGTCAAAGGAAGAACCCTTAAAATTCCATTGGATAAAATTTAATGAGCTGATAAATCTTAACTTTTTGCCCGATGGTTTATATAATTTGTTATCTAGATACGAAAAAGATGGTTTATCTCACTTTAAATCATTAATTAACTAAGTGTTTAAGGAATATTATTAATATAAAAAATATCAACTATTTTAGTTATATAGCTAATCCGATTGGTATTTATCCATACAAACTAACGTCATTGCGAGGAGCTACTTTAGTAGCGACGAAGCAATCCATTTTTAATCATTTTTTTGGATTGTCACAACTACTATATGGTCGCTAATGTACTAGTTAGAGTAAAAATAAGCAATATCGCAAAAATAATGAAAACAGCTATTAGTGGAGCAAAAAAATCTGTTATATTTATAGATATAACCGAATTTTAGGATAATGTTATGATAAGACTATTATACACAATAGCCATGTTAGATACACTGGCTTTACAGAATGTAACTAAATATATCGATCGTATGGATATTATTGCCCCTCAATGTTATGTGCTTTATGAAGGAGAAATATCAGGCGAGCCAGATCCAAAATTAATAGAGATTATTAACAATAATAATAAAAATATACCTAAAAATAAGCATGTCAAAGTAATGCCCTTGATTATAAATAAAGGCTTCAATCAAGAAGATTTCCATAAATTTTTGTATGATCCAGAAAAAATAAAATCGGTAATTGTTCAAATAGTAAAATTATGCCAGGATAATAATTATTATGGAATACAATTTGATTTTGAGAATATATCAGTAAAGGATAGAGACCTATATACAGCTTTTTGTCGAGAAACAGCTAAAGCACTTCATGACAAAGGTTATAAATTTAGTGTTGCGATAGTAGGTCGTTTATATGATGATGATTATTATAAGGATCCTAATGTAGATAAATATCAACTATGGGGGTTTGAAAATTGGAGTGGAGTATATGATCAAAAGGCATTAGGTGAAATAAGTGACTTTGTTTCTATTATGACATATGATCAACATACACGTAACACTCCTCCAGGACCAATTGCTGGGTTGCCATGGGTAAAACAGATATTATCAGTTGCATTAAAATCAATAAGCCCAGAAAAATTATCGTTAGGTATACCGTTTTATTCTGGTCTTTGGCTTTCTAGTGTAGATGATAAAAATGTTCCAGTATTATTAAGGAGAGGTTTAAATTATGATGAAGTTAAAGCACTTATCTCCTCAAAAGCAATTAAACTAATATGGGATGATACAAATAAGGTATATCATGGAGATTTTGTAAAAGACTTTGTTAATGAGTATCTGTTTGTTGAAGAACATGATTCTTTAGAAGTAAAGCTAAATATTATAAAAGAGTATGGTTTACATGGTTTCTCTGCTTGGCGGGTTGGATTTGAGGATACAAGATTCTATGATTTGTTAGATTCCGTTGAGCTATCAGGTAATTCAATAGGACACGAAAACTAGTAAGAAACAAACTTGGGGTACCGTGACAAAAACAATTGACCAATATATTAGCTTTGCTAGAAAATATCGTCCGGCTAATTTCTATGAACTATACGGACAAGAAGTTTTAACAAAAACTCTAAATTATACTATTCAAAAAGATCGTATATCTCAAGGCTATCTTCTTACTGGTATTAGAGGAGTTGGGAAAACTACTGCAGCACGTATTATCGCTAAAACTATTAATTGTACCAATCAGATAGTTGAAGGTAATCATATTAAGCCTTGTAAGGATTGTCAGAATTGCAATAGTTTTAATAAAAATAATCATCCTGATATAATTGAAATGGATGCTGCCAGTAAGACAAGTGTTGATGATATTCGTAAAATAATAGAAAGCAGTGACTACAAGCCGCTAATTGGTAGGTATAGTATCTTTATAATTGATGAAGTTCATATGCTGTCTAAAGGGGCATTTAACGCTTTACTTAAAATTCTTGAAGAACCACCAGCACATGTAATATTTATATTTGCTACTACTGAACCACAAAAAATTCCATTAACCGTAATTTCTAGATGTCAACGATATGATTTAAGAAGGCTAACATTTGATGATATTTTCCAACTAATTCAAGAGATTGCAAAAAAAGAACAGATAAAAGTTGAAATAGAGGCTTTGAAGATAATTGCGGCTAGATCTGATGGTTCAGCTAGAGATGCAGTTTCAGTACTAGATCAAGCAACAAGTTTGGGAGCAGGAGAAATTATCACTCCTGAAATCGTTTATCAAATACTTGGTTTAGTTGATACAGCTAGTATCGTCAAATTTTTTGAATATATTATTCAAAAAGACGCTGCTAAATCGATTGATTTAGTAAACCAGCTATATATGTCTTCAGCAAATTTAGAAATTTTTGTAGCCTTAGTCGCTGATTTTAGTGCCTACCTTAGTAAGGTAAAGATGTTACCTGATTGTCAAAATCCTATATATCTACCTTTTAAGGATCAGGTTACAACTATTCTAACAAAAATTACCCTTCCTCAATTGTCTATTATTTGGCAAATATATAGTAAAGGAATTATAGAGATGAAAACTTCCCATAATCAGTTGATAGAAGCTGAAATGCTGGTGATAAAATCTATCTACTCACAAATGTTGCCATCACTAGAGGAATTAGTGGATATACATAATGATGGGACCCAACTAGAACAATCAATTCAAAATTATCAAGTTACTGATTTTCTTGAGTTTTTACATTTGCAGAATGAGATGGAAATTTATTACAGATTGCTAAACCAAGTGGAGTTAAAAGCTTTTGCACTTCAGACTATAGAAATCGCTGGAAACGACCTCAACAGCAAAATAAAAGAGCAAATTGGTAATTTATTATTTGCCTGGTCAGGTAAGAGTTGGGATGTTATCATTACAAAACAACTAAAAATAATTACTCTTAAAGAGCAATTGACGAATAAAGTAAAATCAAGTAAAGATTGGGAAATTTTAACAAAACACTTTCCAAATATCACGATTTCAGATATCCTGTTAAAGAATTAAAGAGATTATAATAATGGTAAATTTTAATCAGTTTTTAAAACAAGCTCAGTCAATGCAGAAAAAAATGCAGGAGATGCAAGAGCAAATGGCAAGTACTGAATATTCTGGAAATGCAGGTGGCGGGTTAGTAAATATTACCGTTAGTGGTCGAGGAGAAGTTCGTAAGGTATCTATAGATTGTTCTTTGCTTAAAGAAACAGAGAAAGAACTGCTGGAAGATTTAATTGTTGCTGCATTCAGTGATGCCAAAAGTAAGGTTGATGAGGATTCACAAAGCTCTATGCACAATGCTTTTGGTAACATTGGTTTACCACCTGGACTAAAAATGCCGTTTTGAATCCTTGTGATATATTTAATAACATTCTTGTAAATACTGAATGCTCACATATTACAAAAATAATGAAAATAGCTATTAGTGGATCAAAAAAATCTGTTATATTTATAGATATTAACTGAACTCGGAATAACTTGTTATATCGAATTTAGGTTATTTAATAAAATAATTATAATGAGCAGCATAGTGAAAAAATTTCTAAAATATTCAGTAGCATTATTTATTTTAATAATTGTTATATTGCTAATAACCCCTTTATTTATTTCTTTAGAATCATATAAAAAACTAGCCTCTGATAAAGTCAAAGAAATAACTGGTCGAGAGCTACAAATCAATGGAGACATCAGCATCTCTTTGTTGCCTACTCCCACTATTGCCGTTAAAGATGTAACACTTGCTTCTCTACCTAATGCTCATTATCCTTCTTTATTGGAAGTTAAAGAAGTGAGTGCTTCTATTTCTATACTACCTCTACTTAAAGGAAAGATTGATATCTCAACGATTGAGATTAATAAACCAATAATTAATTTAGAACGGATGCATAATGGTTTAGCTTCTTGGGAATTTGCTAAAATGCCAACCAATGTCAGTAAAACCTCAACTGATGAAATGAACGATAGCAAGGCACCATTTTCTTTACATATCAACTTAATTAAAATTGTTGATGCTAAGTTAAATTATGTTGATTTTGCTGACAAGACTAAAGGTAATAATGCTGCCCCAACAACAATAGATATTGATAGATTAGAGATCAAAGACCTGCATGGTCCATCTGATTTAGCTTGTCAGTTCCATTCTTCTGGCAAGCATTATGATATCAAAGGTAATATACAAGATAAGCAAGGTATCATATCTTTAACAGTAGATTTAAATGCTCTACAAGAAAAAGTTAATCTTTCAGGTAACTTTGCTTACGATAATATGACTTTTGCTGGACAACTCAAATTGGAAGGAACTGCTAAAAATCTACAGCGTATTCTTCCTAATATGCCTATCCTACACGATTTAGATCATAAACTAACTTTTAAAGTTAATAGTGATAAGAAATTGCTAAAAATTAGTGATATTGATTTTACCGCAGGTAAGATATTGGCTAAGGGTAATGCTAACTTTCACTTTACAGATAATAAGGTAGATTTAAACATTAAATTATTGGATAAGACAGTTTCTCTGGCAACAAATTTTGCCTATTTAGATCAAAATTTATCTCTAAATGGTCTTAATTTAACTGTAAATAAAGCTAGTTTAACAGGCAATGTAGGGGTTAAGGATTGGGATAAAGAGTTAGTGGTTTCTTATAATGTAAAAATTAGTGAGATACCAACCATTGCTAGTTTATTTGGTAAGACTCTACCGATTAATCTTGGAGATATTTGGCTAAAGGGTGAGACTATTAAACAACAAAAATTTCTTAAAACTAATATAAATAAATTTACTCTTGAGTTAAAAAAGAAGCCTATAAATTTCAGTGGGGCAGTAAATATCGATTTAGCATCTGCTAAACCAAAGATTTTATCAGATATAACAATAGCTTCCTTAAATTTAGATGATTTTACTGATGTACCATCTAGTAGTTCTAGTAATATACCTACTAGCTCTGGGCAAAGTGCAAATAATTCTGTGCCTTGGTCTAAAGATATTATAGATTTATCATTTTTAAAAAAGTTTGATGGAGACTTAACTTTAACTATGCAGAAAATTATTAAAGGAGGATTGATTTTTGATAATATCAAAACTACTATGTTGCTTGCGGGCGGCGTGCTAGACATCAAATCTTTAAATGGTAATTTATATGGCGGTACTTTAATCGCTACTGGACAAATTTCTTCGCAAGTTAATCAACCTATTAGCTTTAAAGCTAGTCTTAAAGATGCTAAGTTAAAAAATATAGTGTCACAAAATATAGTATCACAGGGAAGTAAAATTAAAGTTACGCAAGGAACTGTTAATTTTGTGACAGATATCAAAACAAAGGGTCAAAGCCAATCTCAATATGTAGGTAACTTATTCGGTAAAGCCACATTAACAGCGTCTGATGGTATAGTTAGCGGATTTGATCTGCAAAAACTATTAGATACCCTTAAGAATATTAAAAACCTGGCAACTATTTTAAAAATGCTAGATATTTCCTTGGCAAGTGGTGAAACGAACTTCCAAAAGCTTACGGTAGATAGTGAGATAAGAGAAGGTATAGTTAACATAACAGACGGTAAATTAGCTGCTGCCTCGTCAGAGGTAACAGTTACTGGAAATGTTAACCTGCCTAAATATACACTTGATATGGAGGGTGTTATTAATGTAAATATAAAATCGATACCACCATTGCAAGTTCGTCTTTATGGCAATCTGAATAATCCACAACATAAACTTGATACTAAAGCACTAAAGGAATATCTTGCGAAGAATTTAGTAAATAGCGTGGTTGATAGCGTTACGAAAGGTAAAAACCCTGAAGACATATTAAAAAACATTATTGGTGGTAAGAAAAGTAAACAACCTGAAGAAACAGGAACACAAAACGATCACGGGGAATCTTCTACTAATAACAACCCTGTCAACAAAGTAAAATCTACCATTGAGAAGGGGTTAAAAGGCTTATTTAAATAGTACTATTTATACCAAAAAGATATAAGCTAAAATTAGGAAGGCAAAGAATCCAAACGAGTCGGTTATGGCGGTCAGGAATACACCTGAACCAGTGGCAGGGTCAATATTTAAATAATGTAGAGTAATTGGTATTGCCGAGCCAAAAAGACCGGCAACTAGGAAAGTTAGGATAACGGCTATGGAAAAAATTAAGCTAATCTGTGGATCAGAAAGCATTACTAAGATTAACAACGCACCAACTAATGCCAATATAGAACCGTTAAATCCACATACAACTATTTCTTTAAGGATTACTTTTAACACGTTATTATGATGAATATCTTTGTTGGCAAGTGCTCTAACTGTCACGGTCATGGCTTGGGTTCCAGCATTTCCTCCCATAGAAGCAACAATAGGCGTGATAGCTGCCAATGTTATAAATTTGGCAATGGTCACACTGAACTGATTAATAATTATCGATGTCATACAGGCGGTAATTAGATTGAAAAATAACCAAGGGAATCTATGTCTTACAGTATAAAATAGATTGAAAAATGTATCTTGGGTATGAACTCCACCAAGTGACATTATATCTTTTTCTGTTTGTTCTTCGATAATGTAGAGCATATTGTCTATTGAAATGGTACCTATTAATTTACCGCTTTTATTGACCACTGGTACAATTGTTAAAGCATATTGTTTAAAAATAAAACTTAACTCGCTTAAGTTAGTGAAGAGATCGGTAATTTTAAATTCAGGATTCATAAGATCCTTTACTAATTCTCCTCCTTTATGCTTAAGTAAAGTGCTTAGGAGTATACTACCTATAGGTCGATATTTACTATCTATCACAATAGCAGCATGGAAATCTTGGGATATATGTTGCTGTCTAATAAAATCTATAGCTTTGGCTACTGTCCAATCTTCCTGAAATGACATAAAATGTCTTTCAATTACTCTACCAACAGTGTTTTCTGGGTAAGTACACCCTTCGATAATTTGTTGTCTCTTTTCTAATTTGAGATTACCTAAGATCATTTCTTTTGTTATATCATCAAGATCTTCTATAACTTCAACAGCATCTTCTATAGCAAGTTGATTAATTAAATGTACAGTTTTCCCTATACCTAAAGTTTGGATTATCAATGGTTTTCTACTTACATTAAGCTGCACTAGAGTTTCAGGTTTTAGTGTATCTTTTAATAAGGGAAGAATTATTTTATATGTTCTATGATTTACATTATCTAAGAAATCTGCAAGATCTGCATAATGGAGATTAGTCATAATCTCCACGGCTTTACCAACCTCATCATTATTCAGAAAATTATTAATCTGTTCAAATGTTGCATCAAATTGGTTTTGATGTATCGGTAACATAGTTTTTGGTTGATTCTGCATAACTCCTCGTTAGTACCTCAGTTTTGGATTAGAATTTAAAAATTCTAATCCAAAAACTGGTAGAGCAATAAGGAAAAATGCATTCTTGAAACGGTTCTACGAATGCATTTTAACCTAATTTTTAGCTAATAATCTTATTTTTAATCTGAAAAATAAGATTATTAGCCATTTTTATTATTTTAACAATCAGGCGACGAACCGCTTCTAGCCTGATTGTTTACATTATTATCCCAATTTTGGATTAACTAAGTTAATCCGAAATTGGGGTTTAGTACATATTCTGGATAACAAGTTATCTAGAATGCAGTTATATACTCAAATGATTTGGAGGATTGGATTTGAAAATGAGGAACGAGTACACCCAGCGTATATGAGGTGTGTGAGTATGCGAATCTCTGATATTTTCAAAAAACAATTCTTCAAATCATTTGAGTATCAATATAGAAATAATCAGGTTATTTTAACATGTTAGGTTTTATAAGACAACTAAGTTGAAGCATATAGAATTGGTGCGGTCGAGAAGATTTGAACTTCCACTCTGTTAAGAACAGCCCCCTCAAGGCTGCGCGTCTACCAATTTCGCCACGACCGCAATTAATATAATTAATTAGTTATCTCCTACAGCTTCCTAGGAATAACATTAAGGATCACAAAGCTTACATTATTGTTCTAATACCAGTTCTCGAAATTAATTTAGGTTGAGGAATTTGTAGGAGACCCGGAACGCAGCCTTGCTGCGTACTTAAATGTACGTGAGGATGCGAGTCTAGGCTCGACGCACAAATTACCAACATAAATTAATTTCGGGAATTGGTATTAGATGGGATAGCACCTAATTCAATACCCTTACTATAGCTTGAATTTTCGCTATATATAGCAAATTATTCTATTAATATCAACATATATACTCGATGAAACTCAACAATAGATGAATAAAAAATCTGCTCACCAAGCGTCTATTAGCGGGGAGCCACTTTGCAGCGACGCGGCAATCTACTTGCCAAGCGTCTATTAGGGAGACCACGCAAGTAGGTCGTGGCAATCCATTTTTGGTCACTTTTTGGATTGCATCAATGCTACTAAAGTAGCTCCTCGCAATGACGGCTGTGAACTTGTATACTCCTCGCTAATAGACGTATATGCAATCCAAGAGCCAATAGCACCAGGCTATTTTTCCCTATGACTTTTATTAAATGCCATACGTAAGGTGAATTACTAATATAACAGATTTTTATGATCCACTAATAGCTGTTTTCATTATTTTTGCAATATTGCTTATTCTTATCCCAAATGAGGTTATTTTTATAAAAAAAATACTAAAGATACTTAGTGGAAGGATTATCACATGCTATAATACACTTTTCATCTAACTAAACATAAGTTAAGTACTAATTTATGACTAATATATTCATATTCAATAGACTAAAAATGCAAGTTTTTATAAAAATATTGCACAAATTTATAGCATACTTTTTATACAGAAAAAATATTATTATCCTAATAGGAGACAAAGGTACATTTCTTTGTGCTTTGGTTCACAATAAAGTTGTAGGTAGTTTATTTGTATCTGCTGAAAAGCAAAATGAATTAGACTCCTATAAAGAATTTTTTGCTAAATTCAAGAAATATTATGTTTTCTTCTTATTAAGCGGTTCTGAATGTCAATTACGCCATGAGCTAGTACCTGTACTGCATTCAATAGTAAAAACCAATCCTGTGGAAAAGTTTATTGAGGAGTATTTTCTCGCAGATTATATAGTTGGTTACAGTGTTTATAGCATCAATACCAGACCTAGTGAGGTGTGGAATACTCTGATTATATCTAGTCCTTATACCCCCCCTTTAAGTAAACTACTGGAGAATCTACTAGCAAGTAACACTCAAAAGTTTGGTGGAGTTTATTTTTTGACCTTAGAGTTGCAAACAATTATCGATAAAATTATAAAAAATGTTGAGAATAATAAATATAGTGAATATTTACAAATTTTTGTATGTATTTTAAATACCAGCGGTATTAAACTTGTTGTTAAACACCAAGGCAATATAATCTCCATACAAACATTTGACTACCCACCTGATAAGTCGGACTTATATATTCAGGGGATCATCGAACAAGAAGTGGAAGATTGTTTGATATCTTGTAAAAACTATATTGATAGTCTAGCTTTTAAAGTTTGTATAATTCTCATAGTAGACCAAAATTTAAAGTTGCTGTTAGAACAATCCAATTTTGGTGGACATCCAGTAATATGTAAGTCCAGTGATATATTAGGTAAGAATAACAAATTTTCAGATAGTATGATCGTCAAATTATTTAATGAACAAAAAAGCTTTCTAGCATCTAACCAATATTTAGAATCGATAGCTAAACTCAATATTATCAGCTCTTTAGTTTTTAAACCACTTATCACTATAATGATAGTATTGATATTTACCGCATCTGTTATCAAAGTTAAAACCGTAGGAAATTACAAAAAATTGGATATTTTAAATTCACGCTATTTTAGTACTGAACAAGATTATTATAACGTTAAGCAAAGCTACCCATATCTTCAAAATGCCACTAATTTAGCTGACTTATATGTCTTTGAATCATTATTACAAATTCCTGCACCAACGCCTTTTGATTCGTTAGAGAAATTTTTAACAACTTTACCAGCTAATCTGCACCTAGAAGAGATTAAATGGCAAAGGCTGGATATAGATAACACGTTATTATCATCATCTAATCAGTATATACAAATCAAGATGTCATTAAAATTTATCGCTAATGATATGTTAGTTGAAGAGGCTACTAAGCTTTTGGAACAAAAAATTACAAATTTTAGTGAAGTATTTAGCAATATGGATATTAATTTTACAATATTTACTGATCAAATATTAGGGTTATCTAATAGAGTAGTAATACCGGCATCGGTTATTATTAGTAAGAAGTTGGAGTAAGAATGTGGTCAATGTCATTGCGAGGAGGTGTAAGCCGACGAAGCAATCTAATTAATATGGATTACCGCGACCTACTTGCGTGGTATCGCAATGACATATATGCAACCTAAACGTCATTGCGAGGAGACGTGAGCCGACGAAGCAATCCATATAAAAGCTTCATGGATTGCCACGCTCACGTACGCTCGCTCGCAATGACGTTTAAGCAGAGACCTAGATTAAACATCTAAATTAACTACATTCAAGGCATTTGCTTGAATAAATTGTCTTCTAGGTTCGACAATATCTCCCATTAATGTTGAAAAAATTACTTCTGCACTATCTTGTTCATGTACTTTAACTTGCAGTAAAGTTCTTTTTTTAGGATCTAATGTTGTCTCCCCTAACTGAGCAGAATTCATTTCTCCAAGACCTTTGAAACGTTGAATAACTATACCTTTCTTTCCGCTTTCTAATATATAATTCAGCAACATACTAGGCAGTGTGATCATATATTCCTGGTTTTTAATTAATAATTTTGTTGGCTCAATAAATAAATCTGCAAGTGGAGTAAATGATTTGGCTAGCTGAATAAATTCAAAAGATTCAAGCTGTTCTTTCGATAAAATTTTACTTTCTTTTTGTCCTCGAACAAAGCGGAAAAATTCTATTTTATTGGTACTAACTATAAATTGCCAATCTGTTTTATCAGGTGATATATCACCAAGGTTTAAAATATTCAAAGCCTGATTTATTTCATTTATTTTATCCTGATCAAATATTTGATTACCTAGCAAACCTTTTATAGCTAAACATTCTGCTATTTGCCGATTAAATTTTTTGCCAACTTGATCAAGTAATGTATTGAATCGGGTAGCTTTTTTGATCGTTTCCTCAAGGTCATGACCACTGATCTCTCGTCCATTATACAACATAAATGTTGCATCACTAATAGTATTTTTTACTAAATAATCTTCCAAAGCTTGTTCATTTTTCAAATAAAAATCGTTATTACCTTTTTTTACCTTATATAAAGGCGGCTGAGCTATATATAGATATCCTTTATCAATTAACTGACGCATATGCCGATAGAAGAAAGTAAGCAATAAGGCTCGGATGTGCGAACCATCAACATCAGCATCAGTCATAATAATTATTTTATGATATCTTAGCTTATCCAAAGAAAAATCTTCATTACCAATAGCCGTTCCAAGAGCTGTTATCAATGTCCCCACTTGCTCAGAATTTAGCATTTTATCAAATCTAGCTCTTTCAATGTTTAAGATTTTACCGCGTAGTGGCAAAATCGCTTGGAACTTTCTATCTCTACCCTGCTTTGCTGTACCGCCAGCCGAATCTCCTTCGACAATAAATAACTCTGAAAGAGCCGGATCTTTTTCTTGACAATCAGCAAGTTTTCCAGGCAAGTTTGAAATCTCAAGAGCTGATTTTCGACGAGTTAATTCCCTTGCTCTTTTTGCTGCTTCTCTAGCAGTTGCCGCTTCAATAATTTTATTAATAATTACTTTTGCATCACTTGGATGTTCTTCAAACCATTCTAAAATTTTAGTATATACAGCATTTTCTACGATAGGACGGACTTCAGAACTAACTAATTTATCTTTAGTTTGTGATGAAAATTTGGGGTCAGGTACTTTTACTGATAAAATACATGACAATCCTTCTCTAGTGTCATCCCCTGTGAAGTTTACTTTGCTTTTTTTATTGAGTCCAATATTCTCGGTATAAGTTGTAATAACTCTAGTAAGAGCAGCCTTAAAGGCAATAAGGTGTGTACCACCATCACGTTGTCTTATATTATTAGTAAAACATAAAATATTCTCATGATATGAATCATTCCAATTCATTGCCAATTCAAAAGTAATCCCTATCGCCTGATTATTAGTATTGAGCGATATACATTTATGTAATGAAGTCTTGGCTTTGTCTATATATTTGACATAAGCTTCCACGCCACCTGTAAAGCAAAATTCTACTTCTTGTTGTTCAGCAAAACGATGATCACTTAACAATATCCTGACACCGGAGTTTAAAAATGCTAATTCTCTAAGTCGATGTTCTATAGTAGCAAAATTAAATTCAATCGTGCTAAAAGTTGTAATAGATGGGAAAAAAGTAATCTCTGTGCCGCTTTTTTCTACTGACTCTCCTTTTAGTGCCAGTGGTGTTTCAGTAACCCCATCTCTAAATTTTATAAAATATTCCTTATTATCCCGCCAAATCTTAAGCTCTAACCATTCTGACAGAGCATTTACCACAGATACACCAACACCATGCAATCCACCTGATATTTTATAAGAGTTCTGATCAAACTTACCTCCAGCATGCAATTGGGTCATAATAACCTCAGCTGCTGATATACCCTCTTCTTCATGAATATCAACAGGTATCCCACGTCCATTATCACGCACTGTTACAGATCCGTTGGCATTTAGTATTACTTTAATTAGGTCACAGTGACCAGCTAAAGCTTCATCGATGGCGTTATCAACCACCTCGTAAATCATATGATGTAATCCTGAACCATCGTCAGTATCACCAATATACATACCAGGTCTTTTCTTAACTGCTTCAAGACCTTTTAAAACTTTGATGGAGTCAGCCCCGTATTCTAATTCTGCTATTGATTTTTGTTGATTATCTGACATATCCTACATTAAATAAAAGATAAAAGATAACTATACAGCAAAATTACAGCAAGTGTATATTTTTCAAGTAGTTTATTAACAAATATTATTTTACTAAAAATATTTATTGTTTATTATCAAGCCTAAATATCGAATTATAGAGTGTACACAACAATGACAAAACTAAATGTTAGAAATGTTTCATCTGTAATGGATGATTATGATGTTTTTTTATTTGATCTTTGGGGAGTAGTAATAGAAGGCAATCAGCTTTATCCTGGAGTAGTTGATAATATTAACAAAATAATTAAACAGCAAAAGAAAGTTTTTTTTGTTACTAATGCTCCGCGTAGCAGGGATTCCTTATTTAACAAAATTAATAAGATTTGGGGTATTAACGCAACGGAAGAAATGGTTTTTAGTTCTGGTGAAGTAGCAATTGATATGATACTAGAAAGTGATAAAAGATTTGGTATAAAAAATCCAGTGGTTTATCATCTTGGTCTAGAAGACAATAACCTTCTGAATGAATTGCAGATACCTATTACCACAAACATAAATGAAGCTAATATTTTTCTGTTAACGCTCCATCGTGATGAAGGAAAAAATTTAGATTTAGATGAGTTTGATGATCTATTTAAAACTGTAGTAAAAAGAAACATAATTACTATATGTGCCAACCCAGACCTTGGAATTGTCCAACAAGGTATACGAAGATATTGTTCTGGATATTTTGCGGCAAAAATAAAGCAATTTGGTGGTGAGGTAATTTATAGCGGCAAACCACATCTAGAAATATATCATGCAGTATTAAACCAACTACCCGATATCTCATTGAAACGTATTCTTATGATAGGTGATACTTTCTTTACTGATATTTTAGGAGCAAATAACCTAGGAATTGACTCGGCTTTAGTATTAACAGGTAATGCAACAATATTTCATAGCCAACATCATACTATCGAAGAAAAATTACAACATTTGAAAATTGCCGCAACTGAGCAGGGAGTAATGCCAAATTTTGTTATTCAATTGACCACAAATTTATTATAACAACTTTTATAGCTAACCCCTCCTCGCAATGACGGTTTTAGCTTCCAACGTCATTGCGAGCGAACGTACGTGAGCGTGGCAATCCATGAAGCTTGTCAATTGCTTCATCGGCTTATGCCTCCTCGCTAATAGACGTCTTGTACTTTAACTTTTTTCCGTGAACGCTCACAAAAAACAAGCAACACCGCAAAAATAATGAAAACAGCTATTAGTGGAGCATAAAAATCTGTTATATTAGTAATTCACCTACGTATGGCATTTAAAAGTCATAGGTAAAATAGCCTGGTGCTATTAGTGCTTGGTTTGCATATACGTCATTGCGAGGAGCGAGTTAGGTCGACGAAGCAATCCATTTTTGGTTACTTTTATGGATTGCTTCGTCGCCACAAAGTGGCTCCTCGCTAATAGACGGGCTGCTAGTAGTTAAACAAAATATTTTTCCAAGGATCATTTATTCATGACTAAACTTACCACTGAAGAAATTAGAAGTAAATTTATAAGTTATTTTGTTGGAAATAATCATGTACATGTTCCAGCTAGTTCTCTAATTCCTCATAATGATCCTAGTTTAATGTTTGTTAATTCCGGGATGGTACAATTTAAAAATGTTTTTACTGGTCAGGAAAGTAGAAATTATCAAAGAGTGGTTACTAGCCAGAAATCACTACGGGCTGGTGGTAAGCATAATGACCTTGAGAATGTTGGTTATACCGCAAGACATCATACATTCTTTGAAATGTTGGGCAATTTTTCTTTTGGTGACTATTTTAAGGAAGAGGCAATATATCATGCTTGGAATCTTTTAACCAAGGAATTTGCTATAGCCAAAGAGAAATTATATGTAACGGTTTATCATACTGATGAAGAAGCGGCTGCATATTGGAAAAAAATTGCTAATTTAAGCGATGACCGAATTATCAAAATAAAAACTACTGATAATTTTTGGTCAATGGGAGATACTGGACCTTGTGGACCATGTTCAGAAATCTTTTATGATCATGGAGAACAAGTAAAAGGTGGGTTGCCAGGCACGAAAGATCAAGATGGGGATCGCTTCATTGAGATATGGAATATGGTCTTTATGCAATTTGAACAATTGAATAGTGATACTAGAATTGAATTGCCTAAAAAATCTATTGATACCGGAATGGGGTTAGAACGTATTAGTGCTGTGATGCAAAACGTGTATAATAATTATGAGACAGATTTATTTAAGGAAATAATCGCCTATACTGAAAATATAGTAAAAGTTAAAGTAGAAGGAGAGGCTAAGTTTTCTTACCGAGTTATTGCAGATCATTTACGGGCTTGTGCTTTTTTAATTAGTGATGGCATCATGCCGTCAAATGAAGGTAGAGGCTATGTACTTAGGCGTATTATGCGTCGAAGTATGAGGCATGCCCATATACTTGGTAGTAGTGAACCTTTGATGTGTAGATTGCTTCCCAAGTTGGTAGATCTTATGGGAACAACTTATCCTGAGCTAAGAAGGGCTGAGGATTTTGCCAGTAATATCCTGGAACAGGAAGAAATAAGATTTAAAGCAACTCTTGAACGGGGTCTTAAATTACTGGATGATGAAACAAATCATCTTAGCAAGAACTCAGAACTTTCAGGAGAAATAGTATTTAAACTATATGATACATATGGCTTCCCTGTTGATTTAACTGAAGATATATTAAAAGCTAAACAAATCTCAATTGATCTTGATGGCTTTAATAATAAGATGCAAGAGCAAAAAGAAAGGGCAAGAAAATCTTGGTTAGGTTCAAATGAATCTAAAACAGATAAGATGTGGTTTGATATTAAAGCAGAATTTGGTAGTACCGAATTTTTGGGTTATTATTTGAATGAGGCGGAAGGTAAGATATTAGCTCTAATTAAAGATAATAAATTAGTTGATACTATAGAAACTAGTCAGGAGAAATTCATTCTAATTAGTAACCAAACTCCTTTTTATGGAGAATCTGGTGGACAGATGGGGGATATAGGTTATATCAAATCTACTAATAGTAAAATTAGAGTAGTAGATACTGTAAAATATCTTGGTTCAATAATTGCTCATATATGCATTTTGCAGGAAGGGAAAACCATCAAGGTCGGAGATAATGCTGATTTTGCTATTGATATTAAATATCGTAATAATTTAAGAATTCATCATTCTGCAACTCATATATTACATGCAGTATTACATCAAGTGTTGGGTAAACATGTAACGCAGAAAGGGTCACTCGTAGCATATGATCGTCTACGTTTTGATATTAGCCATATGGCAGCATTAACTCAGGAAGAAATTATCTTGATAGAAGATAAAGTAAATCAAATTATTACTGATAATTCCAAAGTTACCACAACATTAATGTCAACAGATGAAGCTATTAAGGCAGGTGCTATGGCTTTATTTGGTGAAAAATATGATTCTGAAGTAAGGGTGGTAGCAATGGGCAATCCGCTTGAAATAAATTCACTTGAGCTTTGTGGTGGTACGCATGTTACTAGAACTGGTGACATTGGAATGTTTAAAATTATCAGCGAAAATGCTATTGCAGCTGGCGTTCGAAGGATAGAAGCTGTTTGTGGTGAATTTGTCTTAAAATTAATTAGGCAGAATGATACGGTAATTGACACCATATCTTCAAATTTAAAAATAGGTAAGAATGAAATTATTGATAAAGTTAATAGCCTAATTGTTAGTAAGAAACAATTAGAAGAGCAGTTAGTATCTCTTCAGGTTTCAATGCTTGATTTGAGTGTTGAGCAAATTGCCAAAGACTCAATCAGTATTTCCGATATAAAGCTTGTTTATAAGGTAGT
Organism: Rickettsia endosymbiont of Pseudomimeciton antennatum; assembly: GCA_020881195.1. Taxonomy (GTDB): domain Bacteria; phylum Pseudomonadota; class Alphaproteobacteria; order Rickettsiales; family Rickettsiaceae; genus Tisiphia. Next base: position 23,606 of record JAJIYL010000045.1, read on the forward strand.
ACAGAATTTAGATAGTAAAATATTACGTTTATCTGCTGAACGAATAGCTGACAAGTCTGATAATCTTGTGATTATATATATAGCCATGCCGGAAAAACTTAAAGAGGTTGCCGCGGCTAAAGGGCATAATTCTAGCAAATTATCGATTACAGTTGCTGTTAGTAAAAAAATCAGTAATAAGGTTCATGCTGGTAAGCTGGCTAAAGAAATCTCTATATTCCTTGGTGGTAGTGGCGGTGGTGGTCAGGCAAATATAGCCCAAGCAGGTGGCACAGATGTAAGTAAAGTAGAAAAATTACCAGATATGATAGGAGAGTTGTTATCTAATGACGCCAGAAGGTAGATTGCCACGCTCACGTACGTTCGCTCGCAATGACGCCAGAATAATAGATGTTAGTTTACTATAATAAATGCTAATCAGGTTAGTTATAACAAGAAAAATAAGATTATTTTGAAGACTATATCTTGATATTTACAGAAGATAGCATAGAATAATCAAGCAATAAATTGCTTATGAGTTTATTATGTTACATGGGTCTATTAAAAATAACAATGTTGTTTCTTTAGGAAAAAAACAACATCTGTTTCATCTTGTCGATCCCAGTCCTTGGCCAATTCTGACTTCATTTGCCTTATTGCTTTTAGCTAGCGGCAGCATAATGTTTATGCATGAATATAGATTTGGTGCATATGTTTTTGGGGCTGGTATTCTTTCAGTGATTTTTTGTGTATATTCCTGGTGGAGTGATGTAATCAAAGAGGGGCTAATTGGAAAACATCATACTGAACCAGTAAGGATTGGCTTAAGAATAGGTATGGCACTATTTATCTTGTCAGAGATAATGTTTTTTGCTGTATTTTTTGGATCATTTTTTAAAGCAAGTCTTTTCCCTGTAGGAATGCTAGATGGTGTATGGGTAGTAAAGCCTGGTATATGGCCTCCTGCATCTATCCAAACATTTGATCCGTTTGACATTCCTTTCATTAATACATTGATTCTTTTATTATCTGGTACAACAGTAACATGGGCACATTATGCTCTTGAGGAAAATAATCAGAAAGATTGTATGACTGCTCTTGGCTTTACCATAATACTTGGTGTATTTTTTAGTTTAATGCAAGCTTACGAATATCATCATGCAACTTTTAAATTTAAAGATGGTATCTATTCTTCTAATTTTTATTTAGCAACAGGTTTCCATGGAGTACACGTAATAATTGGAACTATATTTTTAAGCGTTTGTTATTATAGAGTACGACGAGGTGATTTTGTTCAAGGCAATGGTCATTTAGGTTTTGAATTTGCCGTTTGGTACTGGCATTTTGTTGATGTAGTATGGTTGTTTTTATTCACTTTTGTATATGTTCTTGGTAAATAAACTTTTAAATTAACTGACTTGTAAAAATTGTGACCAAAACACCACGCAAGCCTTTACTCTTCGGCAATTATTCAATTAGATTGCAACTATTCTTAGATTAATCCTTGAATTGTAAAAAGCTACCATATAGAATCAGCTGCATGTCTAATAATTCGTTAATGAGGTAAAACATGAATATTTATAGACCCTATTCTGAACAGTTTGATAATAACTTTGTCTGGCGTTTGCTGTTTGTTTTTTGCAGTGTTGCTCTGATTATTGCAGCATCAGATGCTTTGGCTACTACTACTAATGTTGATCCGGTAGGTGATGTGTTGTGTAAGATGATAGCAATATTTCGTGGAAATACGGCTCGTGGTATAGCAGTTATTGGTATAGTTGTTCTAGGAATTCAAACTCTCAGAGGACAATTAAAATGGGAAGTTGCACTGGTTATTATAACTGGGGTTATAATATTGTTTAAAGCTCCTGAAATCATAACCATGGTAGCTGGTGGTACAGATACATGTAGTAGTAAGACATAATTTGCTTAATTCGAAAATCCTACAATGGGTGTACTATTATATAGTGCATCCATTTGTCAAAGAGTATTTTTATGATAAAAAATAGAATCTTCACCTCTGAATCAGTATCTGAAGGACACCCGGATAAAATTGCTGATCAAATTTCTGATGCGGTTTTAGATGCAATTATCACTCAAGATACTAAATGCCGTGTTGCATGTGAGACTTTAGTAAAAACTGGCATGATTTTAGTAAGCGGAGAAATTACTACAGATTCTTGGGTTGATATAGAGCAAATAGCACGTGATAAAGTAAGAGAAATTGGTTATAATAACCCTAGTCTTGGATTTGATGCAGATTCTTGTGCCGTTATATCCGGTATTACCAAACAATCAATAGATATAGCTATTGGTGTGGATAACCACGATGAGGATATGATCGGTGCCGGTGATCAAGGAATGGTATTTGGTTACGCCTGTAATGAAACAGAAGTTCTGATGCCAGCTCCAATATATTATGCTCATAAATTAGTTAAGAGGCAAGCTAAATTACGTAAGCAAGGAATTTTGCCATGGCTTGGTCCAGATGCAAAATCACAAATCACTTTACGATATCAAGGCAATAAGCCGGTTGGTGTTGATACGGTTGTATTATCAACTCAGCATTATAGTCATGTAACTCATAGTCAGCTAGTAGAAGCAGTAATGGATGAAATTATTAAACCAGAACTACCAGCAGAATGGGTTAGTAAAGATACAAAATATTTAATTAATCCCACTGGTAGATTTGTTATTGGTGGACCTGTAGGAGATTGTGGGCTTACTGGTAGAAAAATCATAGTAGATAGTTATGGAGGAATGGCTAGACATGGTGGAGGCTGTTTTTCTGGTAAAGATCCAACAAAAATAGATCGCTCAGCTGCTTATATGGCTCGCTATATTGCTAAGAATATTGTAGGGGCTGAAATAGCAGATCGTTGTGAGATACAGATATCCTATGCAATTGGAGTAGCAGCTCCTGTATCTATTTTAGTTGACACTTTTGGTACTGGCAAATTAACTGATAACGAAATAGCGGAATTAGTAAATGAACATTTTGATCTAAGACCAGGTAAAATTATAAAACAGCTAAAATTGCAAACTGCTTGTTATCAAAGAACTGCGGTATATGGGCATTTTGGTAGAGAAGATCAAGGATTTACTTGGGAGCAATTAGACAAAGTGGCATTATTACGTGCTGCCTCACTGAAAAAATGACCAATCTATTTCTGTGAGCGTTCACGGAAAAAAGTTAAAGTACAAGACGTCATTGCGAGTCACATTATCCAAGAGGCTCAAGAGGTAGAGTTAGTTTTTTTGCTCAGCGGCAAGCATTAAACGCCAGCTTAGATTATTGGCAAAATAAAAAATTCCCATAATGATTAGAGCAATTAGTAGCAAAGAAATTTGTCTGGACTTATGATGCTAAACCATTTCCTTTCTGACCAGATTTAAAAAATATTTGGCAGGATGATAATTTATGGGTTACTGGTCATTGGATCAATGGTAAACTTGGTTGCTCAACTCTTGGAGCGATTATTGCCGAGATTTTAAGTAATACTGTTATTGCCATTATTAATATTATTTTAAGATTTATAACCAAAACGCCTGTCAGAAAAAATGAAGAAACAAACCAAATAAAAGCCAAAATTATAAAATAAATATGAACAATACATATTATATCCCTCATTTACCTATCTATCAAGAATTAGCTTGTAAACAAACAGGGAAAATAGTACTAGCTACTGGTTTTGCAGAAAAACTGGTAAACTTACGCAAGATTTTTAATAAACCAATGTCTGTTAGTTCAGGTTGTCGCTCCCGAGAGTATAACAAGAAAATCAACGGAGCTGAAAACTCCTTTCATATCTACGACTATTCGCACCATAGTGGAAGCGGTTGCTGTGCTGTTGACGTCCTAACCCTAGATAAAACCATTAAAGGTGATTTAATTGCCACTGCTTGACAACTAGATTGGACTATCGGCATCCATAAAAACTTTGTTCATTTAGACAGACGTATTGATTATACTGAATTAAAACAGATAATATTTTTATATTAAAGTTAGAACAACAGAAACAATTATAAATTAAGTTGAAATAATAAATTTTTAGTTGTAACAATATCACGGTCTCAATATAAACATGATAAGTTCCATAGTAACTTAAGAAAACACAAAACGGGATGTAACTTAAATATAATAAAATACTTATTATTTTAAGAAGTATTTAATAAATTATTTAGTAGTATTTTAACTCCTAGTTTAATATACTTTATAATTGGTATAATATGGTGGGTATTTAATGGAAGATATTAATAATCGTCAGCATAATTGGGGAACAAAATATGCAAACTGTAAATATGCAGAGAGGTTACTGAGTAGACTATATGAACTGAACCAGCAAGTAGCTATACCGATAGATATTGATCTAGTTAAAAAAGGTATCTATTACGCCAAAAAAT
>JAJIYL010000046.1 GCA_020881195.1 Rickettsia endosymbiont of Pseudomimeciton antennatum
TTCGGAAGACTTAAACTCTATAGCCAAAATTGGTTTGCAACAAATTATTGATAGAAAATATGATAGTAAAATAAAAGAGTACTTACATGTTAAACAAATATTAAAAATTTCTATGGCATTTTGTGGGAAAAATATGGAGTTAGAATATGAAATAACGAAGCTCTAATAATAGAACTCCAATACTTGGATAATAAGCAATTTAGTGTTTGACTGGGTTCGGAAATCAGACACTAGGGTATACCATAAATATCTATAGCTAATTCGATTAGTATATTCAAAGCATTTGAGTATATTACTCCGTCATTGTGAGACCATGTAATGGTCGAAGCAATCCATTCCTGGTCCATCCTTTGGATTGCCGCGTCGCCGCAAGGCGGCTCCTCGCTAATAGACGCTTGGCAATAAGAAAATAGCAAAAAAACCGTGAACGCTCACGCCCTAGTTAGCTATATATGGGAATGATGTTAATTGCTATTACTCGGATTAAAAAGAAAATTAAATTCTTTCCAGCTATCGTAACGCTGAGGGTCTAGATTATTAATAGGACTTGCTTGCCATACTGCCCTCATTGCACTGTCAGATAGAGCATCACAAGCTGTTTTTGTTATATTTGGGCAGATTGTTTCTTTCACTTTTACTTCTTTAACACTACCATCTTTATTTAAAGCGATATACAAAGTTACCCGTAACTGATCAAGATTTTGTATCCCAATCGGTTTGCTCCATAATCTCTCTATTTGTTGTTTAATTAAAGATATTTCACTAATTGAAAGAGCCAGGGTTTCATTGTATGGACCTTTTGATTCCTGGGTTTCTTTATTTTCCTTAGACCTTGCTTGTTTATTTGATTTTGCATTAGATCCTTCAGATGATTGTTCTAAATTTTTAAGCAAAGAATCTAAGTCACTTTTATTAGGAATTTTCTTTTTTTTCTCGATTGGTTTCTTTGGTTCTATAGGCTTCTTCACTTCTGCAGGTTTCTTTTCTTCCACAGGCTTTGTCTCTGAAGGTTTTTTCTCTATAGGTTTTTTTTCCTCGATAATAGGCTTTTCTTCAATAGGTTTTTTCTCTTCTACCGGTTTATCTTCTATAATTTTCTTTTCTTCAATAGGTTTCTCTAAAGGTTTCTTTTCCTCGATAAGAGACTTCTCTTCAATAGGTTTTTTCTCTTCTACTGGTTTCTCTTCTACAGCTTTTTTTTCTTCTACATAATCAGGTTTGCTTTGCTCTACCTTTTTTGCATCTTGATTTTCTATAGCTTTTTCAGGATGTTTGGTTTTATTGGGTACATTAGATTGATTACTAATTGGTAGCATTTCAAAAACTATTACTTGCTCTTCAGGAAGCTTTTTAAACAATGATGGTAGACCAAATAAGAAGAAATAAATTATTAGTAAATGAAGTGCTACCGAGCAAATAAAAGAGACAAAAACAATATTATTATTTTTCATTATACTTAATATTTGAAACTAGTGCTACTTTAGAAAAACCGGCTGCATGGATTTCAGCTACCACACTGACTACCTCACCATAGGACACATTTTTGTCACCTCTTACAAAAATTCTAGTATCTTTTTTTTCTTTTGTAATATTAGTCAGCTTGGTAGCCAAATTTTGTCTTTCTATTTTAGATTCCAATAAATATAATTCTCCTTTGTTGTTAATACTAACCACTAACGGCTCATCTTGTCCTGACAGTGGGCTAGAAGTTGTTTCTGGTAAATCAACATTAATACCTGATACTAGCATTGGGGAGGTTATCATAAAGATAATCAACAATACTAACATGACATCAACAAGTGGTGTAACATTAATCTCGCTGACTAAATGACTTCTAGCTCTTTGATTGCTTAAGTTGCGTAATTGTATTGCCATTACATTTTTCCTTCATCTATAGCTCTTGATAATATAGAACTAAGCTCATTAATGAAATCATCAATTTTGTTGTTAATAGTCATTATTTGCGAGGAAAGGTAATTATAAAAAATCACCGCTGGAATTGCTGCGAATAAACCGATTGCCGTGGCAAGTAGAGCCTCTGCAATACCAGGAGCTACAACAGCAAGTGAAGTATTCTTTGATGCTGCAATAGACTGGAAACTATGCATAATTCCCCAAACAGTACCTAATAGCCCTATAAAGGGGGTGCTAGAAGCAACAGTTGCCAGAAAACCTAAATTTTGCTCTAATCTTTCAAGTTCACGGTTCCTTATCAAATACATAGATTGTATTATTCGCTCTTTATGACTAATTTTAAGTGCATCAGTAAGATTTTTAGAGTTTTGGCGGTTACATTCATTCATCGCTGCTACAAAAACTGCAGCAAGAGGGTTATTGATTGTTCTTTTAATAGTTTCATATAACTGGTCTAAAACTGTTCCAGACCAGAAAGTAGTTTCAAAAGCTGCAATCTTCTTTCTTACTTGGACTAAATGAAGTATCTTATCTATGATTATTGTCCATGCCCAAATCGAGGCGATTACCAAAATTATCATAACAGATTTTCCTATAATATCAGAGGATGATATCAGAGAAAAAATTGATGAACCACTTTGTGCTGTAATTTCTACAACATCATTAATATTGTTATTTGTACTCATTAGTTGCCATTATATATTATTTAAAATATTGTGTTTAATTTTATATAATTAAGTGCTAATAATATAGCAAATATTGCTAATATTCAAATGATTTGATATTAGTGCTAACGCGTTATTATGATATGATGAAGTGACATGCATAAAAAAATTGTGGCAATTATTGGTAGACCCAATGTCGGAAAATCTACACTCTTTAATCGTCTAGCTATCAGAAAAAAAGCTATCGTGCATGATCGCCCTGGGGTAACACGTGACCGAAAATACGCTGATGCTCAAATTGGACCATTTAATTTTACGGTAATCGATACTCCTGGTTTAGAAGAAGCAGAAGATGAAAAATTAGAATATAGAATGATGCAACAAACTATGGAAGCAATTCTAGAGGCAGACTTGTTATGTCTTGTGGTAGATGGTAAGGATGGTGTATTACCTGAAGATCAGTTTTTTGCTAATTTTATCAGGAAATATAATAAAAAGTCTGTATTAATCGTTAATAAATGTGAGGGACGATTTGATTTTGCTAAAGAATATTACAAGCTTGGTTTTGATAATATAGTCCCAATTTCTGCCGAGCATGGTGTTGGTATGGCAGATTTATATGATGCCATAACTGCAAAGTTAGAAAATGAGGGAAGAGAGGAAGAATTAATTGATCAATTAGCCGACCCAATAAAAGCTAACTATATACAAATAGTGGTAAGTGGTAGACCAAATGCAGGAAAATCTACTTTTATTAATAGCATTATTAATGATGAAAGATTGTTGACAGGACCTGAAGCCGGTATAACAAGGGAATCTATAGAAATTGATTGGCTATATAATGATAATAAATTTAAATTAATTGATACGGCTGGTTTAAGAAAAAAAGGAACTGTTACTAAATCCTTAGAAAAATTATCATCTTCCGATGCGATTAATAGTATCAAGTTTGCTAATACGGTTATTTTGATGGTTGATGCACTAACTCCTCTAGAACAACAAGACCTAAATATTGCCAATTATGTTATAGATCAGGGCAGAAGCCTGCTTATAGTAGTTAATAAGTGGGATTTGATTGAAAGAAAAGATCAAGATAAATTTAAAGAAGAATTCTCTTATAAGATAGAAACAAATCTACCGCAAGTTAAAGGATTGCCGATAATATTCATATCAGCCTTAAAAAAACATAATATTAATATGGTATTAGATGAAGCTATCAAAACTTATAATGTCTGGAATAAAAAAATTGCGACAAGTAAATTGAATGATTGGTTAAGTTTTGCCCTTGAGCAACATCCGCTACCATTACAAAAAGGTGGTAGACGTGTTAGAATTAAATATATGACTCAAACAAAAATTCGTCCACCAACCTTTAAGCTATTTTCCAATAATCCTGAAAAAATCACTGATAGTTATACTAGGTACCTTATAAACAACTTACGGGCAGCTTTTAATTTACCCGGTGTGCCAATAAGATTTATTTATAGCAAAACTGAAAATCCATATGTAAAATCATAGAATGTGAGCGTTTACAGAAAAAAGTTAAAGTACAAGATGTCTATTAGCGAGGAGACCGTAAGGTCGACGAAGCAATCCAAAAAACTGCCCAGAAATGGATTGCTTCGTCGGCTTACGCCTTCTCGCAATGACGAGTGAGACCTGTATACTCCTTGCAATGACGCCAGACTATTTTCCCTATGGCTTTTAAATGCCATGCGTAAAGTGAATGTATAACATTCGTTGTATAGCTAACAATTCTTCAAATAATTTGCATATATCTATTAGTGTAGTTGATTTTTATGATATATTGTCATACAGGAAGGATGAATTTTATAAAGGTATTATGCCAATAATTAATAATCTCAAACAACAATCTGGTATATTATCTATACAATCACATGTTGCTTATGGATATGTGGGTAACAAGGCTGCAGTATATCCATTGCAATCTATGGGATATGACGTATGGCCTGTAAATACAGTACAATTTTCTAATCATACCGGGTATGGACAATGGCAAGGAGAAATATTTAGCAGGAAGCATATTAGAAATATACTACAAGGAATAGAACATCTAGGGGTTTTAAATCAATGTTGTGCTATATTGTCAGGTTATATGGGAAGTGCTGATATATGCTATGAAGTATTTGATATTGTTAATAGATTAAAACATCAAAACAGTCAATTGCTATATCTTTGTGATCCAGTCATAGGTAATACACATTGTTACGTAAAACCTGAAGTTTTAAATTTTTTTAAAACCAAGCTTATAGCTGATATTATTACTCCTAATCAATTTGAAGCTGAGATATTATCAGGTATTAAGATTAGTAATACAAAGAACCTTAAATTAACTTTAAGGTTCTTTCATGATTTAGGAATACAAATTGTAGTAATTACTGGAGTAAAATTATTTGATATATCATCTACAGATATACACCTTGTTGCTTCTGAGGGAAAAGATACTTATATAATCAAGACAAAAGAATACAATTTTCCTAAAGTAATAAGTGGAGCTGGAGATTTATTATCTGCTATATATCTGGGTAGTTATATAGCCACCAAAAGTATAATTCAAAGTTTACAAATCTCAGCCTATTATATGGATAAAGTAATGGGTTATACTTTACAATCAGGAGCAAAAGAGTTACAAGTGACAAAAATAAGCTATGATACAGTATTATATACTAATGACTTGCCAAGAGTTATGACAATTTAGGGTTCTATCACATCTGTTTACTGAGAGAAACCTAGGAATGACATTTTTGGTTCCTTACTTTGTAAAAAAATTCTTTGATTATATTCTCAGAAATTTTTTCCGAGAAACCACTATATATTTCAGGACGGTAGAAACAAGATTTACTGTTGAAAAAACGCCCTCCATTTTCGATTGCTCCCTGTTTTGGGTCATTTGCAGCGTAAAATAATCTACCTATTCTAGCGAAAGATATTGCCGCAGAACACATAGTGCATGGCTCTAAAGTGACATACATATCACAGTCTGATAAATTTTTACTAGATAGAATCTGACAAGATTGATTTATCGCTACAATTTCAGCATGCAACACCGGATTTTTTGTTTTCTCAACAATATTATGTACCCTTGAAATAATTTTGTTACTTATTCTATTTACGATAATAGCACCTACTGGAATTTCATTGTTATCTAAAGCAAGTTGTGCTTGCTTTAAAGCCTCATCCATGAAAGAATTGTTAAACTTGGTTGATGTTTTCACGGTAATTAACTTTTTCCTCATAACCATATGGGTCTAGATGAATAATTATTTCTGCCTCTGGAAACTCTAATAGCAATGCACTGCAAACTTTATCACTATGATGATGAGAACTATATAATGACATATCCCCATCCATTTCTATGTGACATTGTATAAATGGTTTGCTTGCAGCGTATCTAGTTTTCATTTCATGGATACCTTTTACTTCCTTAAAGCTACTAATTATTGATATAATTTTTTTTCTATCTTTTTCCGGTAGTTCTTCATCAATAAGATTTTTAAAAGCCTTTCTGAATAAAGCATAAGAACCATATATTATATATAATGAAATAGCTATACCAAATAATGAATCTATAAACCAAAAACGAGTAGTTAAGTTTATAGAAAAGATTACGGCAATATTTGTTAGTAAATCTGTAAAATAATGTAATTTATCTACTTTTATTATTTCAGAACTAGTCTTTTTTATTACATAAGTTTGATAAGCCACCAAAATAAAAGTTAGGATAATGCATATACACATTACATTGATGCCAGACTCTATATTGCTCGGAACTGATCTATCAATAAGAGCCTTTACCGAAGAAAAACAAATAAATAAACCCGAAACACAAAAGAATATTGATTGTGAGAAAATTGCTAAATCTTGGATTTTCTCATGTCCAAATCTATGGTGATAATCAGGTGGCTGCAGTGCAAAACGAATAGCAACCAAATTAATAAAAGACGATGAAATATCAAGCATAGCATCAATTAAAGATGCTAGAATAGACTGAGAATCAGTTACAAGCCATGCATAAGATTTAATAAGTAAGATGAATGCAGCTACAGTAAAAGAAAGGTAAGATGCAGATTTAATTAAATTTTGATGCTCTGAAATAGTCATATAAAATTTCAATTGTTTTATAATATAAAATACATTATTATCCATTATCCGGCTAGTATATATTCTAATCAAGTAGTGTGTCAAATTTAACGATTATTATCACTACAATAATATTTCTTAATATATCTTTAAAACTTAAACTATATGGTTTTTATGAAATTAACATTCAAAATTATGCCAATTATTTTGGCAGCAACAATGTTGCACGGCTGTTCCATGAATAAACAAGGTGGTGGAACATTAATTGGCGGAGTAGCTGGTGGGCTTTTAGGATCACAATTTGGCAAAGGCACAGGACGCCTTGCAGCAACTGGTATAGGTGTTTTAGCTGGGGCACTTATTGGTGGTCAAATAGGTCAAACTATGGATGAGCATGATAGACAATTAGCACAGTTAAGCTCTCAGAAAGCACTGGAGACTGGTTCTAGTGGTCAAAGCGTAGAGTGGCGTAACCCGGATAGCGGTAATTACGGATATGTAACACCAGAAAGGGCTTTTAAAAATGATCAAGGGCAATATTGTCGTGAGTATACTCAGACAGTCGTTGTCGGTGGTAAGCAGGAAAAAGCTTATGGCAAAGCTTGCCGTAAACCAGATGGTCAGTGGGAAATTGTTAAATAGACTCTTATAGATTTAGCAAATATGTTATCCCTACGAAATAACACATCTATTAGCGAGACCACGCAAGTAGGTCGTGGCAATCCATGCTTGTTATATGGATTGCTTCGTCTAGCTTATGACCTCCTAGCAATGACGCTGTGGATAAATCTAAAACGTCATTGCGTGATCATATAAAATCATAATTAGAATTGCTATGCCTATCTCGAAATCAGAAGATACTACATTAATAAAATTTAGTAATGTATCTAAGCAATTTGGCAAAAAATTACCCCTTACTAATATTAATTTTACCGTTAAAAAAGGCGAGGTTACAACTTTAATCGGTCCAAATGGTGCTGGCAAAACAACAATAGCTAGATTAATCTTAGGTTTAGACAGCCCTTCATCTGGTAACATAATAATTCACCCTAATCTAAAAATTGGTTATGTACCTCAGAGACTAGATTTTGCCTCAGATTTACCAATTACAGCTGAAAATTTTTTGTATTTATTAGCTTCAAATAGTACTAACAAGGATTGGCAAGAGTTGGGTAATTTTATTGATTTTGATAATTATAAGCATCACGATATTTCTGAACTTTCTGGTGGTCAATTTCAGAAGTTAATGCTAACTGCTACCTTACTAAACAATCCTGATCTAATTATTTTAGATGAACCGACTCAGTCATTAGATGTTACTAGCCAACAAGAATTTTATCGAATCATTAATCAAATAAAAAAACGTCTAAATATTACAATTTTTATGATCTCACATGACTTATTTACGGTAATGAAAAATTCCGATCAAGTGATATGTTTAAATGGGCATATATGCTGTAGCGGGAAACCAAATGATTTAGCAGAAAACCAGGACTTCTTAAATAGCTTATCAGCAATCGGTTTTTATGTTCATCATCATGACCATAAACATTAGGAGCTGTAAGAAAATAATCCTTTTACTTTTTATTATAAATAAAATATACTAATCATTCATAATGAAAAAATTTTATTTTAGGAAAAAATTTATGTGTAAAACTAGATATCCCCTAGAAGAACAAAATGTGGAAAGGGAATGTAAACTTTACTCACAATTGGATCAAATGAGCAAGAGTACAGGTAATACAAGCTATAAATTTGAGTTTATTAAGAATTATTATTTAAACCAGATTATTTATCTTAATTACCTAAAGACGGCAACAGAATTTTATGAAGGATGTAAATTATTAGCCCATAAAGGACAGTACTATATCATTAACGATAGCACTGAGCTTACAGGAAATAGCCATGATTATTAACCTGAAATATTACTCTGTCATTGCGAAGAGGTCATAAGACCAACGAAGCAATCCAGGAAAGTGATTAGAAATAATGGAATGGACCTACCCTATATACAGAATGAGAAGCAAATGCTAATCTTCTAGGATAGGAAATGAATCCTAAACAACAATAAGGAGGCCCATATGGAAGTTACCACAATTGGTATAGATATTGCAAAAA
>JAJIYL010000047.1 GCA_020881195.1 Rickettsia endosymbiont of Pseudomimeciton antennatum
AGTTCAGGTAATGATTATACCGAGAGTAAAGTTTGTAGCTAAAGAATTGGTACAAATAGTTGACGAGATGATATTATAGGTAAGTAGAAATTTGATAGATTCTAATCCGGAATATGCGAAAGAATGATAATATTGATGGTAAATAAGACGAACCTTAGCTTACAAAAAAACTGATTTTTCCATGGACTCGTTGAAGCCGATACGATGATTAGTATAGTTTGTAAGCTAGCGAATTCCATCAGGGCTATAGGGTAAATTTAAAGTAATTTATTAACTATAAGCCGGATACATGACTGCATTCGATTTTTTTGCTGTTATATATTATTTTTTTCTTGCATTATCGGGTAGGTCCATACAAGAGCATTATACTTTAAAACATTGTCCAGAAGCTAATTGTACCATATATAACAACCTTCTTAAGCTAGGAGGCAAGTAATGAGTTATATTCATAATGAATCTACTAGAGAAGATGTTATAACTATAATGAAAAGTCTTAAATTCGTTGGGATGTTGGAATCTTATGATGAGGTTATAGCTGAAACCATAAGGCGTAATGCAACATTGAATTATGGACTACATCAGCTATTAAAATCTGAGCTTAAGACTAGAACACTCAGAGCTATTCAAAGTAGAATTCGAGCTGCAAAGTTTCCAGAGAAGAAAGATATAGATAATTTTATTTTTACTGATACCCCAATAAGCCAAGATCAAATTATGCATTTATATAGTTGTGAGTTTGTTAATACTTCTAGAAATATAGTGTTAATTGGAGGGACTGGTACCGGCAAAACGCACCTTGCTATAGCCATTAGTGCAAGGGCAGTAAGAAAGGGTTATAAATCAAAGTTCTTTAACCTTGTAGATTTAGCAAACCAACTAGAATGTGAAAAAGTTGCTGGTCATGCAGGAAGGCTTGCATGTTCAATAGAAAAGATGGATGTTTTAGTACTTGATGAACTTGGTTATTTACCATTCTCTAAAAATGGTGGTCAGCTTATCTTTCATTTGCTATCTAAGTTACACTCAAATACTTTAATCATAATTACCACCAACCTTATGTTTTCTGAATGGTCTCAAGTATTTGGATGTAACAAAATGACAGCAGCACTGCTTGATAGAATTTGTCACAATTGCGATATTATAGAAACTGGAAATGAGAGTTACCGTATGAAAAAAAGGGCTAATATTTTGTAATTTAAGTGGGTCAAAATTGGACCCACTTGCTGGGTCAATTTTCAACGCTTATTGACACTAGTCCTTTTTCTTCTGTATCTCTATAAACATGTTGGACAATTTCAGGACGGATAATTTTGCCCTTACTATCTTTTTCTGATTTAGGTGGAATAATTTTTTCTAGAATCTCTTTAGTAAAATTGAATGAATTGGTTGCCATAGATACCCCTTGAATTATATTTATAGGTAATAAAACTAACCTAGCTTAGTCTAACTGTCTGAAAGTTAGTTAAATAATTAATTTTATACTAATCATAATTAAATTATTACCGCTGATAGAAATGCTTTGCAAGAATTAATTTATAATAATAAGAATTAAAATAAGGAAGTATTTAAAAGTGGTATTTTGACAACTTGAATTATATTTTTAGTAATTAAACTAGGCTAGGTAATTATTTTTAAAATAGCAAAAAAATCAACTTTAGATTGACTCAGTGTATTATTGACGATAGAAATAATTAACTATATTTGCTAAATATTTCAATAAATAAAGTACTAAAAAATACTAATTTTGTATGTGCATGATATGTGTTTTTTTGTCAAAATAACCTACAAAATTATTGTAAATTGACAGATAATGCAATTTCTTATACTATTAAAATTTAATCTAATTAATCGGAGAAAACACTATGAGTATCAGGATTTTAACGAAAATATTGCTAATAAGAATTGGTGGAGACGAAGGGAATCGAACCCCCGACCCTCTGCGTGCAAAGCAGATGCTCTACCCCTGAGCTACATCCCCAAACCATATAATAACAGGTAATTATATAGTCGCTTCGTCAAAAGTCTAGAAATATAATATCTAATACGTTTAAATAAAAAAGAGGTTATTCTTAGCAACGACAGAAATCTATAATATTGGGCTTTTTAAGCTATATTTTAGATCACTACCTATAGCTAGGATAACAAACATTGTCCTATGATTAAACTATAAAAATTCTAGAAATCCATAAGATTTTTAACAAAATAAGACCAAAATCTTATGGATTCTCATGTGATCCTTGACTGCAAATCCATATTACCTCTTATGTTTACAGCCTTTTTATGAAGCGACTATATACCTTTTTACACGTAAGGTCAACAACCTTATCTCAAAATTCGATCTTAACTAAATTTTTGTTCTATCCCAAGGTAATGCCTTGCCATCAGACCCAATTACTAAATCTCCCGAGGCATCATATTCTGCCGCCAAAAAAGAAAATTTGCCGGATATAAGTTTTACTGGTTTAATTTTTTGCCCATTATGAAAATATTCTTTAGCTTGTTCCCTAGAAGTTGGGTTATTTTTAGATGCTGTTTTAGCTTTTGACATATTATGTAATTACCTCAAATATTTTTTTATATATTACTCAAATGTTTTGAAGAATTAGCTCTGCAAATACATACCTGGACATCCACATGCCCAGGTGCATTTGTACGCCTAGCATCGCTCACTTCTTATTTTACGTTCCAATTCGTAGAACCATTTGATACCAAATCACCCTAACTAATTAACAATATAACTCCTCAAGACCATTTTTAAGTTCTACTAGTAATAACATTGGTTTGATGGTGAATTGGCATAAGTGTACAATATAAGTATAAGATATCTTACCTGTAATATTTGTCAACATAAATTACTATAATGATCCCCATATTTTGGACAAAAAAATAAGAGAAAAGAGATAGAATTCTTTAGCCAAAAAGGAGAGCTAGAGATGAAAAAACAAGTAAAGAAATATAGTGCTGAGGGGAAAGCAAAAATTGTCATAGAGGCAATTAAGGGAGAACTAACAATATCCCAGATAACCAGTAAGTATGGTGTTCATGCAACACAGATAAGTAACTGGAAAAAACAGGGAGTTGAATTATTAGTACAAGGTTTTAAGAGTAAAACACAGAGTACTGATTCAAATCAGCAGTGGTTAATCAAGAATCTATATGAACAAATTGGTCAGTTAAACGTTGAGTGTGACTGACTCAAAAAAAATCTGCATTGTTTGGACTTAAAGATTAGGTGTAAGATGATAGAACCTAATCACAATAAGTTAACAATTGTACAACAGTGTAAGTTGTTGGGTATTAGTAGGTCAAGCTATTACTATCAACAGATTATAAAACCCCAGAGTGGGTATACTTTGAAAAAAAAATATTGCATAAAAGCAATAGTTTAATTTTTGAGGATTATATCTCATATTATCTACATTTTTGTCTAGACAAAGGAAACCACCTTATAACAAAAATTTCTGGGATTAGCCCCTAGAACCTCAAAAAATTAATGTTGTTAATATTTTTTTAAGGAGTTTTTAAGGGGTGTTTATAGTGGAAACAATTGGAGAAACCGTGGTACACTCAATAGTTGATTACAATTTAAAAAATTTACTCTTGACTCTTAAGATGGTAGATATAATACTAAAAACTTAATCATCGAGTATACGTATGGAAAACATTGATTGTTGTTGGAAGCTAGAATTCAAAACTTGTGATTATTCAGATAAGTTATTAGATAAGGTATTATTACTTAACAAAACATCGCGAGTTAAGGTAGATATTAATGAAGTTAAGCAAGCGATTTGCTATGCTAAGAAATATCATAGTAATCAAAAACGACAGTCGGGTGAGCCTTATTATTCTCATCCATTAGAAGTTGCTTATATGATTTCTGATTATCTTTTTAGGACTGATATTTTAATATCTTCTATCTTACATGACACAATTGAAGATACAGACCTAACTAAAGAAATGATTGCTAAAGCTTTTGGGAAAGTGGTTGCAAATCAAGTTGAGGATTTAACTAGGATCAAGCAAAACGGCTATAAAATCAGTTCAGCAGAAATGGTTGAAATGTTATATAAAGAAAAAAAATATGATATTTTGTTGATTAAATTATTTGATCGGCTCCATAATATGCAAACTATTAGTGCTAAATCTCCTGAAAAAATTAAAAAAATTGTAGAGGAGACTTCAAATTATTTCATTGTTTTGGCACCTTATTTTGGAATGTTAGAAATAGAAAAACAATTATATCAATTGTGTTGGAGTGCTACATATAACAACCGACTTATTTACAATACATTACCGACTTATTTACAATACATTATTAACTAACAACTTTAAACGTTCATTCTTTGATAGCCACTTCTATAAGAATATTCGATCAATATTAGTAATATAAGATATAGGATGCCTTTATTTTAATCCAATTAATTTTGGAGTAATTTAAATACCTTGTGTTTAAAATTTATCCTATTAAATGTATATGCTACATGAATCTCTTTACTATAAATATCCATAATGATGGCAGGATATGAGTATTCTTGAGATGTAAGTTTGCTATATTCCATATCTCCTTTAGGGAATATAGAATCTTTTATTCCAATAGGATGCCAATTTACCCCCTCATTAAAAGAGATGGCTAAACTGAGTATATTACGTGATTTAGAATAAGTTACTACCCGATTATAGGCTAATAATATTGTTTTATTACCTAAATTAATAGCATCAATAGCACTATCTGGATTTAATAAATCTGTTGGTTGTAAATTACTCCAATTCTTTCCTTTATTCATAGATATTGATCTATGAATATGAAGTTTAGAAAGTAACGGATTAATATTTCTAGGTCTTACTAACATTATAACCTTATGACAAGCTTTAGTGAGGGAAATCAAGGTTGGTTGTATAAAACCTCTATAACCTTCTTGGAAGATTTGTCGGTTATGTGATAAGATAGGGTTGCTAATATTCCATGTACGTAGATCTGAAGAACTCTCAACATAAGGGAAATCATCTATACAACTTTCTCTAGAGCTTGGTGATAAGATACTATTTTGTAAAATTAATGGCTTATTACGAGTAGGTCCCAATATCCCATGTAAAATTTTTGGTTCTTTCCAAGTTAGTCCTTGATCATAAGAACGGGATAATATACCACTCCATGTTCTGGGGTAAGACCCAATTTTACTAAAAATTAGTAATTGATTATCAAATAAAGTTAGTACAGGATTCGCACAACTAATCACTCCATTATCCTTTTTAAGAGGAATATGATGGTCTTGGAAATACTGTGGTGAAACAATCCTTTGGGGTGTAGTCCACTGGTATTGAATATTTTTCTTTAACCCGAAACAACACCAAATGCTATTATTTTCTTCTAATCCACCTGGTTCAGAACGTTTTTTTCCAGCAAATGATACTATAAGTTTTTTGTCATTTAAAATTAATATAGTAATAGCATGAACATCTTTAAGATCCGATCCATTTAAAATAAACTCTTCTACTTTAGTTTCTAATATAGGAATATTATCTTTCATCATAAATTATATTTCTTGCTGTATATTTCAAGAATTTTTTTCTAATCTCCAAAAATAACATAGTCCAAATGAAAAACCAATTATTATTGGAGTTAACATAATTTGTAGCCCAAAATGTCCAAAACGTTCTGTTAGGTAAACAAGTCCAAAAGAAATAGCAATATTCATTATGGTAGTAGACAAAGCAAATACTATGCTTGCAGATCTAAATCGTTTAAAGATAGGAAAGTATTTTAAGAAAATTGGCATAGCAGGGTTCGCACTAAGAAAAAATAACATAACAAATGCTTGAATTAAGAATATATGGGAAGAGGTAGTAACACTATTTAGTAAATAAGGACAAATAATAGTAAAAATACAGAATACTATTAATTTTACTCTAAGAATTTTGAGTGGATATATAATATAACTTAAATAAGTTAGTAGTAAATAGACGCAAAAATTTACTATTGAAACAATAAAATTTTGATGAATAACTTGTTCTGCTGTAAAGCCAAAAGAGGTCTTTAAGATATTTCCACAATAAATATATGTAAAATAAAAACATATTGGCCATCCACAGGATATTAACAACAAAAACATTGTAGTTTTCCAGTTAACCTTTTCATTATAAATAAGGTTGTGTTGCAAAGCATTAGCGTTGCCTTGAATTAAACTAATATTTTTTTTAATACGGCGTTTAGCATCAGCAAATTCTGGGGTCTCCCGTAGAGCAGTTCTAGCAGTTGCTCCGATAATTGCTACCATAGTTCCGATCCAAAAGGCAATACGCCAATTTAAACCAAAAGATGTTACTAAAGTAGCAACAGCTAAAGCTATCATACCTCCTAAATTACCAGAGACAGAGGTTATTAAGACAACTGGATATTGCACCGGTGGTTTTGTCATCTCAAGTAAATAAAGCTGTGCTCCAACTAATTCTCCCATAGAAGATAAGCCTTGAATAATACGACATATTATAACTAATATAGTAGCAATTAGACCCTTTTCAGAATATGTTGGAAGGACAGCCATCACCAAACATGAGCCTGCCATTAGAAAAGTGGTAATAATAACAGTTACCTTACGTCCAATAGTATCACCAATCCAACCAAAAATTAGTGCACCAAATGGTCTTAATAAATATGTAGAACAAAATGCAAAAGCAGATAAGAGTGCTGCTATATGGGGATCAGTTTTAGGGAAAAATAACTCGTTAAGAAGAACGCCCATATGAACATAAAGCATCAGGTCAAAATACTCTAGAAACGTACCAATTGAGAGTAATTTTACAGCTTTTTTCTGTTCTTTTGTTAATGAAGTAAATGTTCCTTCACCATGCTTTATATATTCTTTCATTTATGATTTATCTTTAATGTATAATTAGTATTAGGTCTATCACTAGTTGAAATTGAATTATTAACTCCATCTTGAAATATAATCAGTATAAGAGCTTGTCTGCAAACTAAGTAATAGAAGTAAATATCCGACTCTGGTGATTAGTTTTATTAAACATAATTTTCTATAATTTTGTGTTAATAAATTTAGTATATAATATTTTATGTCTTCACTAAGTGATCTAAAAAAATAATTATAGATTAAGTTGAAATAACAAATTTTTAGTTGTAACAATATCACAGTTTCAATATAAGCATGATAAGTTCCACAGCAACTTAAGAAAATACAAAACGGGATGTAACTTAAATATAACAAAATACTTATTATTTTAAGAAGCATATAATAAATTATTTAGTAGTATTTTAACTCCTAGTTTAATATACTTTATAATTAAAGTAATATGGTGGGTATTTAATGGAAGATATTAATAATTGTCAGCATAATTGGGGAACAAAATATGCAAACTGTAAATATGCAGAGAGGTTACTGAGTAGACTATATGAACTGAACCAGCAAGTAGCTATACCGATAGATATTGATCTAGTTAAAAAAGGTATCTATTACGCCAAAAAAT
>JAJIYL010000048.1 GCA_020881195.1 Rickettsia endosymbiont of Pseudomimeciton antennatum
ATTACCAAATATTGCACGGAATAGAGATAGTGCTTCCTCAAACTCTTCTGCCTTACTGCCAAACTTCATATATGCACTATTAATCGGCGTATCATACTCGTCGATTAGTATGTAAACTTTTTGATTAAAATGTTTAAAAAGTAAGTCACTTAAGAATTTTAAACTATTCTCAAGCTCTACTTTATTAAATTCTCCAGAAAAATATCTAGTTAATTGTTTTTTTTCTGCTTCTTCCAACAAATATTCTTTCTCACTTACATAACGTTTTAAATAACGATAATTACTAAATAACTTTATTACTTGATAGCTGATTTTACTTTCAATTTCTTCATAACTACTTCCCCTAACTCCCTTAAAACTTATAAGAATAACTGGAAATTGACCTTGGCGTTTCATAGCTTTTGCTACACTAGCAATTTTTAATGGCTTTAGTTCTTTAGTCTCATCAAACCCCAAATCTACCTTTCCACCAGCAAATAGCTTATAATTCACCCTTTGTTCTTGTGGTAGCGGTTGCCCATGCTCATCTACCTCCACTTCAACAAATCTCCGCACCATATCCATATTCAAGCTCTTCCCCCACCGTCTTGGGCGGGTGATTAAGGTAACTTTACCGCTATCTTCTAACAACTCCTTGATCATTAGGCTTTTGTCAACAAATATGTCACTGTTAATTAGCAAGTCGTAGAAGTCATCGGTACCAACAAACATTCTTGGTTGAGAATTAGTGTTAATTTTGTTTGTTTCTTCTGTCATCGTTTTTACTGTTTTTTTCTAACTATAATATCCATTATACTCCCTTTTTATTATGCACTAATAGCTAATTAGCAAAATTTTTATAATTTTTTGTTTTTTTATAGTGAATTAACCTGAATTAACACCCAGTACGAATAGTTACTAATTGAATTTTATAGTTTCAATTTAACAAATATTGGTTAAAAATCCAAGATTTATTATTTATTAGCCTAAATCCCTCTTATATCAAGCATTTTAATCATATAAACTGCTTGATATTTCAGGGGAATATCCGTATAATGGAAAGGTTATCTAAAATCTTTCCTGGTTAGCTAATATGCATACACCACCTGCTGCCCGGTTATATCCACTTCATGTTCTCTATTCGCTTCGCTAGATTGTAAACTATCTATATCTTGTAGATCAAAAAAATCACTATCATATTCTTCCGAAGTATGGTGGGTCAAATCCTTTATCTTATCAGGTAGGATTTTCTTCAACTCATCATCTGAACAAAATCTATCTAGAAGATTATTTATTATTGAAAAGAAAGCTTTGATTTGTTCTATCTCTAAATCTTTCAATTGATCAAATGTAATGCCAGCCTTATAAGCCATTCTTGCATTAAACGAAATAAGGGGTATAATTTTCTTTACCTCTAAATCTTTTAATTGATCGATTTTAACGCCAAAATCATATACCTTTAATGCATTGGGTGAAGTCAGTAAATTAATTATTTTTGGGTCTGAGAATCCTTGAAAAGAAGTTAGCTTTAAATCTTCTATTACAGAATATGTAAGTATCACTTGCAATAACTGCTTGTTATTGCTAAGCATTTCGTTAAAAGATGCAGCAAATTCTGGTTGTTCTAGTAGATGCTTTAATTTCTCGCCATGCTTTATTGACATTATTTCAATATTAGGTGCTTTTTCTTTTAATTCATTTTGTATGTCAATTAATTGGGGACTCTGAGCAATAACAATTTGCTTAGAGGTATTAAGATGATCGACATATAGGTATGGTACTTCATTATATAATACTATATTTTGTCTTAATTCTTCTGGGGTTCTAGCTCCTCCATCTGTACCAATCGTTATTCTAGAAATATCGCAATTATTTATTATAATTTCGTTGCATGCTTTTTTAAGCATTTGAGCTGCTATATGATCATCTCCTACCTTATCACTAGCAATTGCTGCATAACGCAAATTCTCCCATGAATTAAAAGTTAAATTACCAGCTTTAGTTTTAAATGCATAACTCTGACCGACTATTTCAAACTCCTGATAATTTATTTTTCTATCTTCGTTAAAAACAGTAGCATCAGCTTTATAACCATTTTTGTTTTTTAGCAATACGTAAAACCCACTATTCTTGTCTGTTATGCCCTTCTTTACTCCTTTTTCACCTGTACCATCTATTGATCGGCAATCATTGACAATATGACCTAAAAAATAAGTATGTATATCTCCGGTAGGTAGCTTAACTAAGTGATAACCAGCACAATCTTTACCATTTTTTTGAACTATATCTTTACCATCAACATGAATATCAGGTATATTATCAGCTGTTTTCTTCTTCTTTTCTACTCTTAGAATTTCGGTAAAAGCATCATTATGTCTGTTATATTTATAACAAAGTTCTGCTGCTTCTGGATATTTATCATATTCGGGATATTGAGATTTTATATAAAGAGACTTTGCTTCTTTTATATCTATTGGTGGTCGATGACTATCTTTTGTGCTTTCTTTTGCATTAAATTAGTTCTATACTATCAGCACAAGCAAATAATTTTAAAGCTTCTATCCCTTTCTTTTGAATCATTTCTTGCCATATTGGTAATGTAACATTTTCTGACTTTTCGGGTAAAATAACTTTCTCCATAAAACTATTTACTGGCAACTTTTCTAAATGGAAATTATTAGCAGATAAGAACTGTATAAATTTGGTTATAATAGTTTGGTCTGTCGTTTTATTTTTTGCTTGTTCAAAATCTTTGCCAAAACATACTAGCGTCTTATAGGCATAATCAGCAAGATTAATCTTATTAGGGTCTCTCTCTATATAAGTTGTTATTAAATTATTAAACTTAAAAGCCTTAACATATTGATCCTCTGCTGTTTCGAGAGAACTCAACTTGATTTGTTGTTGAGCTTGAGAATCAGCTTCTTTAGGAGAGAAAAATTTATGTTCTGCTTCTCGCCACTTAAAATGTTGTTTAATTTCTTCATCTGATAAGAAAGGGTGTAGTAACTGACTGGCTGTAAACTCGGATATTAGGCAATTTGTTTATTCTTTTTCATATTTTACTGCTTTCTCAACAGCTTCTGTAAGAGCTTTATTAATCGTATCTTCATTCAACTTAGGGTTATAAAGCATCGCATAAGATAAGATATTTGTAACTTGCCCGGTTTTTAACCCTCCTTGTTTAGAATTGTTTGGATCGTTAAGTGTATTAATTGCCTTTTTTAGATTATTCACATTATCGCTAAATAATAATGTATTTAATAATTGTAGCTCTACCATATTAATTTCCTAATTGATTACTAATATCACCGTATTAAACGGACTTTTGCTTTATGACGTGCGTAGTATCAAAAATAATTAATATTGCAAGCATTATTTTTATAAAAAAAGAAATTATTTTATAATCTTAAAATATACTAAGGTAAAAATATCACGAAACTTGATGCAAATTGGGATTTTTTATGGTATAATAATTCCCCTACAATACAGATAGTACGGGGGATTATATGGGAAAAATTATTGTCAAATTTAACAAGTTAAAAGATATCGAAAATCTTAAAAAAATCATGAGAAATGTTTACGCGAGTAGTAGTGATCATTTACCGGATATCGCTAAATTTCATTTGGGAGATAAGATTTTTATACCGAGTCAGGTAGATAAAGCAGAGTTGCACATAATAACTGCCAACGGCACTGAAATTATAACATTTTCTAAGGCTGCACTAAGCTTTTATCTTGGTGTTCAACATCCTTTCACTAAAATAAAGACTTAAGCCAAAGCCTAACCTCACTAGCTAGTTTGCACCTATCAGATATTGCGGTAAGAATATGGAGTTACAATACCAAGTTAATGAACTCTAATAATAGACTTATATAATATTTTTATATGTTTCTTTGTAAAAAAACATTATAAAAATAGCTAAAATAGCTAGGAAGGTTAAATAATAAGACATCGCTAATCTATCTCCTGTAACCTGATATATCCAGGCACCAATCATAGGGACTGTCCCTCCAAATATTGCTGCACTTATGTTGCATGATAGTGCTACTCCTGTAAAACGAACACTAGTTGGGAATAGTTCCACTAGAACCGTTGGTATTGCACCCATATGAAATGCTACTATTACAGCAAATAAAATTTGTGCTGTAATTGCAAGATAATAAGATTTAGTATTTATCATGAGAAAAATTGGGTAGGTGAGTATTATAAGTGCTAGGCAACTAAAAAGAATTACAGGTTTACGTCCTATCTTATCTGAGACGTAGGCAGTAATAGGAAAAGTAATGATCATGGTAACTAAAGTTAAGCCTCCTAATGTTGAGCATTCAGCTTGGCTATATCCAAGGGTCAACATGTAATTTTGAATGAAAATAGTTGCAGCATAGAAAGGTGCTGTAACATTAATATAAAGACCTATTGCTAACCAAAGTTTTTTCTTATAGTTTAATAGCAGTTCTCGCAAAGGGTATTGTAAGACTAGTCCACAATCTCTTATCTTGGCATATATTGGGGTTTCTGATATGCTATTTCTTATGTACATTCCTATCATACCAACAAAAAAACTACTAATAAAAGGTAATCGCCACCCGAAAGACCATAAATCTTCTTTTGATAATAAAGAACTGAGTAAATAAGCAATTATTATTCCCAACAACATTCCTAAGCATTGGCTAATATATACAATACTTCCAATTATGCCCCTGTTATTTGCCTGTGCATGTTCTGTAAGGTAAATAACGCAACCACTAAATTCCCCACCTAATGAAAATCCCTGAACTAACCGTGCTATAGTTAAAATTATTGGAGCAACTAAACCAATTGAATTATAACTGGGTAGTAATCCTATTATGGTAGTAGGAACTACCATTGTCAAAATACCTATAACCAAGGAAATACGTCTTCCAAATTTGTCACCAATATTACCAAAAATAATTCCTCCAAGCGGTCTTACCACAAACCCAGCTGCAAATATTGCAAAAGTCAATATTTCGCTAATAGAGCTATCTGGCAAAAATTTTTGTTTGAGTATATAAGCAAACTGAGCATATAAAATAAAATCATACCATTCCAATGCGTTGCCAATCATACAGGTCAAAACAATTTTTTTCATAGAAACCTATTTTGTAGACACAGGAATAATACTATTTGGAATGTAATGTAGGAAACCACTATTAATTGCTTTTTCTATAATTTGAGATTTATTACTGCACCCTAACTTTAATTTGATTATTGCAAAGTATGATTCCACAGTACGTACTGACAGGTTTAATATAGTGGCGATTTCTTTCATAGACTTACCACGTAACATTAAAAATACACACTCTTGTTGTTTTTTGCTTAAAGGAAGAGGAGAATGCTCCTGATTTAAAACATAAATTATAGGTTTATCCTGCAAATTTATAAATTTTTTATCAAATTGATTTAATGCTAGATACCAATTAAACATATTAGTGTTAGATATGTCCATAACTTGACCAAATATCCCAGTAATTTTCCCATCTTCTTGTTGTATGGGGATCTTATGACTCATTAAGGTTTTCCAGCCAGATGAATAATTGCAAATATATAAGCTTAATATCGCCTTAGTAGTATAGATAACTTTCTGATCAAGGGTTATAAATTGCTCAGCTGCTTTTACGGCTTCACAAGGTATGTCAAAATCTGTTAAATCAATGCAGTGGTCTGGACTCTTCCAACCCAGTAATAGAGCATAATCTTTACTAATAACGGAATACTTAGAATTGATGTCTTTAGCGATAACAAAGCCAGGTACATTTACTATAGAAGAAAATTCAGATTTTAAATCGTTTTGTTTAGTATAAATGATTGATGTATTTTGTACTGAACTCTTATCTTGGACAGGCTTCAACATAATTTGTTACACGAATATTTTGTTGTTATAATTAGCTGGGTATCTCTACACTATAAACTATTTTTTCAATATTACCGTTATATCCTAGTTCTCCTATAATAATCTTGGAAGCTTTACATACCATATTTTCTTTGGAAGAGGCTGCTACTCTCTTTGCAGTATCCTGTAATTCAAACCTTGGTGGGTATTGGTAAAACAATGTCATATGAGGATTATATAACTCTAAAACTCCACTAACACCATAATTATCGACTTGTTCACGTTGAACGTTTGACATATCTTTATAAACATCTTTAGAGCGAGCTAATGGATGTTTATGGAAAGGACTAGCTAAATGAACGATTGATTCGTGTAATTCCTGAAGATATTTAGTTTTTTCTGCTCCTAAGTCTATCCACCTATCTGCAGTAGAATAAATTTTACTAAGATTTAAGGTAAAAGGTTGGAGTTTTAGTCCTTTAATTTTGTTATATATTTGTTGTAGATCTTTTGTTTCATATGCCCCGTGATATAAGGTAACATGCCAATAATTCTTAACATTATTTAAATGACTTAATATTTTTGCAATATCCTGATTTAGTTTTTCAGCTACTCTTGTGCATTCTTCTTCTGGTAATATAACAATCCCATATTCTTTTATATTATTATTTTTTCCTGCTGCTAATGTTCCACCACTATAAGCAAATACAAGCCAAACTATAACAAAAAAGAAGAATGACTTTTTAATTAAACTCCTAACAGTTGCATGTGACATAGAGCATTTTCCTAATAAATCCTGTACTTGAAATTGCATAATTTATACCTCAAAATTATTTTTTAATTATCGGATAACTAACTTTATACATAAATAATATGTAAAAAATCAACTCATATCACTACCGTAAAAAATACTGTAGTAATTAATACATCAGTATATAATTCCACAGTAAAAAATCAGGCTATTATTTACCATGAAATTATGATTATAAAGTTATAAATAACAATATTCTTTTCAAATATTAAGTAAAGTAATAAATAGGTAATGGGAGAAAAAATATGATAATAATATTGATCAGTTTGACAATTATTCAGATGTTTTTAACACTACTATCTATTTGGTGGTTATATAAAATAAGGGTAAGTAACAATTTGATAGACAACACAAGTCAAAGGGCTGCAAATGCTTACAATAGAGCAAAAGAAGATGTAACAATTCTTCATAATAAAATTGAGCATCTAGCCAAAAGCACAATAGAGAAAGAGAGTCACATATTACATACCACTTTCTATTTAGAGGAAGTAGAGATGTATGTAAAAACGCTACTTAATGAGTTCAGAAGCTTTGTTAAGGCTAGTAAAGATACTAAATAGACAGGCTAATTTATAGACTCACAAATTGTCCTTGATTGGTGGAATTCGGGTTTATCACTACTTATAACACATTCCCCAAATATAAGAACTTAGACATAGGGAACCACTTTGCTATTTTATGGGGGCATTTTAGAATGATATTGACATAACAGGAGATTAAGGATATATTGTACTCTTTCTAAAGGTTTTATTACTTTCTTTTAGGGTGTTTTATAAAAATAAGCACGAATGCTGTCCTGAATCCAGTACAAGGCAGATATAGGGCACCCGTAGCTCAATTGGATAGAGTATATGACTACGGATCATAAGGCTGGGGGTTCGACTCCCTCCGGGTGCACCAGATACATATTAGAGTTCCAGGATTTTTATAATTTGTACTAGTTACGACGGAGAGCTAAAAAAGTAATAAGATGGAGTAGAATAAAATAAAAATAAGAATTAGGATGCTGTTGGAGATAACTAAATATTTTGAGCTATTTTTCGGCGAGAATAAATATGATTTTTGAAGGGATAGTGTACCTATTTCAAGAAAATTGTGTTTATTCCCAGTGAAAAATAGCCATTGATATCAAGGTTACTTTGTTGTTTCACTAGCACCAATACCATAAAAGTTCCGTACTCTGGTAACTATCAGGTCAAATTGTTCTTCATTAGGAGTTTGTGGTGTAGCTCCTTCAATAAATGTTCCACCAATGATCCCTACATCATCTGTAGCACTACTAGGTAAATGCTTTGGATGCATGTAAAAATAGTGACTTGCTACTTGCCCAGATTGAGTTTTCCCACTACCTAAATCAACTGAAATTAAATATTTCACATCTTCAGGATTCTGGTTTTTTAACATAATTAAATGTCCTTGACCAGGAACCATCGCATTATCATTATTAAGCTCTTTAGCACCAAGACCAGTACAATCTAATATATATTTAGTTTTAATTTCGGCAAAATTTTCAATTTTATTTTTAATAAATGTTACTTGCCGATTTTTTAAATAATTTGTTAGAGTTGTCATCATTTTTGGCACATTGATCAGAATTCCATCATCGTAAGCCACCATCTTTCTTGTTGTACCATTACCGAAATCAAGCACTACATCTTTGGCTGGTCGCATCACCCCAGCAGCTACATAAGGTTCTAAATCTGATTCTTTCCTACTTGGAAAGTAAGCTGGCATTATAAAAGCTCCATCTATAAAATCACTATACTGCTTTTTAGCAATAGCAGAATAAATTTTATAAGAATTAACAGCTATTGTATTTATCAGAGATTTCGCTTCTGATGAATCATTCATGAACGAAGGTTTAAGCAATCCGCCAGCATTATTAGAAGCCAATCCATCAAATTGTTCAGCAATAATAGTGATGTTACTATACCCCTTTTTAATCAGATCATAAGCACTCCATAGCCCTATAACACCTGCTCCAATAATAGTAATGGGAGTATCAGGCTTTAAATCATGAGTATATTTTGATTTTTGCAATAATCCATTAACATAAGCAATAGCTCCTGGTGCTAATGTCCAACCACTACCACTATGACCATAATTATGTGCAATAACTTTATCGCCTGACTTAGTAACACTCATATTTGGTATGCCATGTCTCGTAGGACGATAACAAATAATTCTTTGACCAAGATTATCAGTTTCTAATTTTAGTGGTACAATTTTTCGTATTTCATATGGAGGTTGCTGCTCAGCATACACTGTTGACAACATAAATATTAGAATTATAACAAGATATTTAATATACTTAACCCCCACATTCCAACATAGATATAGAGGTGATAAATTCAATAAAGTGATAGACATATTAAACCTATTAAATTGATTGTTAACATATGATATTTATAACCCCAATTTCGGATTAACTTGGTTAATCCAAAATTGGAATAATAATGTAAACAATCAGGGTAGGAGGCTGCCTGCAATAACTAAAGTAATTCTATATTTGGCTCTTTTTGGCTGCGAATAAACATGATTTTTTTGAAATAGGTACACTATTCCTTCAAAAATCGTATTTATTCTCGCCGAAAAATAGCTCAAAATATAATTAATTAGTTATCGCAGGCAGCCTCCTAGAAGCAGTTCGTCGCCTGATTGTTAAAATAATAAAAATGGCTAATAATCTTATTTTTCAGATTAAAAATAAGATTATTAGCTAAAAATTAGGTTAAAATGCACTCGTAGAACCGCTTCAAGAATGCATTTTTCCTTATTGCTTTACCTGTTTTTGGATTAGAATTTTTAAATTCTAATCCAAAACTGAGGTTTATAGTCTTGTAAGTTTTAGTCTATATTAAATAGATATGGTATAAAAACAATATAATTTTATCAGTAAGTAATTTTTTCTTAGCCAGAAGACTTGACTTAGTTGGATTAATAAAGTTATATTGTATTTAAGAATATAAATTAATTTATGAGTGTTGTTATGAAAAGTGGTGATGAAAATGATACAGGATTAGCTGTTGCCAATGAAGCTGTGAATAAGGTAGCTGGAGCTGTAATTGCAGTGAGTGCTAATTTGCCAGCATCTTCTGCCGAGAAAAAAGATTTAGAAGATATGGCTGAGATTCTAGTTAGTGCGATGAATGTCTTGGAAAAAAGTAACTCACTTCAAAATGTAACAGCTAAAGATATAAAAGAGTTGGAAGAAAAAGCTGAGAGCATTAAGAGTCGTTCGTCAATTGGTACTCGAATAAAGGCATGGTTTAAATCATGGTTCATCCCTCTCATTAATTTTTTAAAATCTCCGTTTAGTAAACAACATAAAGAAGAATTACAGCAAGCAACAGAAGATTTTGTTAAAGGAACTGAAGATATACAGAAACAAACTATGCAGGAACAAGTTGTGCAGGAACAAATAGCTACAACTATTCCAGTAACAAAAACCCCGGTGCAACCGTCTTTGGTGGAAACTCCTAAACCTCAAACAGTGATATCTACAACAGCACCGTTAGCAGTACAAGAAACAACCCACTCTATACAAGATGTTGTACCAGTACAGGTTGTAGTGAGTAGTACTCCAACTATGCCACCAGTACAGGTGACAACTAGTACTCCGACAGTTATGCCGCCACCAGTGCAGGTAACAGTTAATAATGTTCCAGGTACTCCACCACCGCCGCCACCATTTACTACCCCGATTGATCCTTTGGCAGCTCTAAGAGGCAAGGAAAAGAAGTCAGTAAATCAAGCAGTTGCAGAGCCAGTAGAGGATATGGTGAGTGAATTGAAGAAAAGACTTGCGACACGAAGAGCAAAAGCTGGTGAGGTTCAAATTAATAAAGACTCGCCTAAACATCTTAAAGAATTCGCTGAATTTGGCAAGCAGAGAGAAGAGGAAATGGCACGCCAAGCTAGACAAGACGAAATAGATACTCCAAGAATAGCAGCAGCACTGAAAGCAGAAGCAGGAAAGCAAGTAGCAAGTGCAAAACCTTCTTCTCCTAAGGTTGAGTTTAAGGATGGAGTTCCAATACCACCGCCACCGCCGCCTCCTCCACCTATGCCTGGTGTAGCTGGTGTTCAACCACCTAAACCAGTAGTAAACAAACCCCCGGCGATGGCAGCAGCAAAGGTACAGGCGAAGCCTGTTCAACCTGCTATCGATCCAGAGGCTCTTAAGAACGCGATGAGTAACTTTAGAAAGAATGTAACTCCTGCCCCTAAAAAACCAACAGAAATACCTGTACCAAATTTTAGAGTACAGCTTAAACCAACAAAAGGACACGGTGGTAGGGAGTAGTAGATAGCAGCTCCTCTATCAAAAAGCTGCAGATGTGAAAGCTATTTGCTCCGTCAAAAGTTTAAGAAGACAACATATACTATATTTAAACTAATAAAGATTTCTTCTAGTTCTGTGGCAGAAATCTATAATATCTCAAGGCTTTTTAGGTGCTATTTTAGCTCCTATCTACGCGGGGATGACAAACATTGTGCCAATTTAATATGGATAGATACTAGTCGGGTGAGCTATAAAGAAAGTAATTGATATAAATTATTATTTCGGCTCAGTATCACGATTGGTTTTTTGTTGAGAAGGTTTGTCATTATCAGAAGTAACTGGGTTAATTCTGCCAACCATTTCATCCAGTGATATTTGAAAATAATCTGCTAGGGCTACTACAATCTGGGTATTTAAAGTTTTTTGTTTCCGACTTCCGTTAACAAAATTATGGATAGAGTAATTAAATCCAATTTTTTTTCCTAAAACATAAAGATTTATATCTTGCTTAGCAGATTTATCTTTTAAAAATTCTTTTAAGTTATTACTAATATCATCTGATGATAAATCCTTAAATCTTCCTTTTGATTGTAATAATGAAAGATACTCATTTCTTCCAACAACTTCATCTATAAAACATTCAAAGTAGTTAGCTATTTTCAATAGAGTATCCATTTGGGGATTAGACCTTAATTCATTCATAATATTAGTAATATTATTGTAAGGAATGCCACTTTGCTCAGAAAAATTTTTTCTCGTTAATTTGAGTTTTTCAAATTTTGACCTTAAAAATTTTTGTATTTCTTTTACAAGAGTCATGGTATGAATTCAAGGATTAAATAAAAAGTATCAACAGTTAAAATATTTTTTCTTGACACCTCAAAATAACTATATTAGACTCTAAAAATAGAATGAGATCATAAAAAAGAAACTCAGTAATTACTGACTAATTTTTTAAAACCAAAAAGACATTTTGGTAAATCTCAAACTAAAACGTCAGTGTAAACTTAAGAATTCAGCTTTTACATAGGCTGAAACTTAAATATTACATCTGGAGTAACTAGGTAAGTACCCAAAAGTTTTGCGGCTCAAAGTACTTACCAGTAAAATTAATCGAATAGCATTGCTAAATTACAACCGTTATTGAGATGTCAATTATGATTATACACAAATCTCTTCAACTAGTCAAATCGATTATTCAACCAGTCAAGCTCCATTATTTTTACAGTCCTATAACGTAAATACTATCTAATAGGTTAGTATTTCATCTTACGTATGGCATTTAAAGGTCATAGGGAAAATAACCTGGCGTTATTAGCAAGCAACCACTTTGGTGGCGTCGAAGCAATCTAATGAATGTGGATTGTTACGACCACTATGTGGTCTTGCTAATAGACGTTTTGTACTTTTCTGCAATTTTTAAATTGCCATGGGGTTTATGCGTAAGGTGAGTTAGTATTAAATTGTTTCTAAAGCAAAGATAGGATAGTAGAATATGGATGATGAGTCACCATTATTAGTACCAATTACTATATCTTTAAGAAATAATAGACTTCTTTCGAAACTCGCTTATGCTGAGGAATTTGTAGGAGACACTTCACCTCGAACCGCAGCGTACTCAAATGTACGTGAGGATTCGAGTACCGGATCGACGCACAAATTACCAGCAGAAGTAGAGTTTCGAAAGAAGTCTAATATATACATATAATAATAGTATTACTTAAGCCTTATCCAAAATCTTCTCTGGTTATCTATAATCCTGAAAACAATTAGCAGTAAATGAAATTAATAAGAAATAAAAGAAATTAAAGATAACCAAAGGTTAACTAACATGGATAATACAATACAACTATTAATGTTCTCAGTAATTGGTATAATCATTGTTGAAATACTCTTAATCATGGTTTCTATCAAGTGGCTTTACAATATTCAATTCAACATTGACCATGTTATCAAGAAGAGTCAGGATTTGCCTGACAATTTTACTAAGGGTATAGAAGAAGTAAAACTACTACACCAAGAATTAAGAGAACTTATTAATATAAATGATAAGAAAGAAGATAAAATATTGCAGGGATTATTTTTTTCAGAAGAGATAAAAATATATATCAACATGTTACTTACTGAGATCAGGGATCTTAAGGAGCAGAATCAGCTGAGTAAAAAACAAGGAGCAAGTAACAATGAGAATAATTAAATAAATTACCCATGGAGTTTTATGATTGAAAGCTTTTTACCTTAAAACTTCTTCTATGGTAAGGCGAAAGACCATGAAGGTGTATAGCATTTAGATGCTCTTTTGTCCCATAGCCGGAGTTTTTGTGCCACATATATTCTGGAAATTCTTTGGCATATTCAAGTAGTAAACGATCTCTAGTAACTTTTGCAATAATAGATGCTGCTCCAATAGAAATCGATAAATTATCACCATTTACTATACTAATAAATCTTGGATCGTCAAATTTCATGTTACCGTCTATTAATACTGTATCCGGTTTAACAGAAAGATTTGCCACTGATATAGTACAAGCCTTTTTAGTTGCTTCAAGGATATTAATTATATCTATCTCATCATGATACACTATACCAACAGACCAAATATAATTTTGAGTTATTTGTTCGTATAACAAATTCCTCTTTTCTCTGGTAAGTTTTTTGGAATCTTTGATACCATTTATGATTTTTGTTTGATCAATGATAACAGATGCCGCTACTACAGGACCCACTAGCGGTCCTCTGCCAGCTTCATCTACTCCAGCTACTAATCCAAAATACTTTTGTTCTAATTTAAACATAACACCCCACGACAAAAAGATTATTAGTCTGGTCAAATCTATTGTAAATATTGATGTAATTTATTGCCATTCTCCTTAAGCCATAATCTAGCCAACTTATAATCCGGATAGAGTTTTGCCACTAAATGCCAAAAATATTTACTGTGATTCATTTCCATTATATGACATATTTCATGTACCACTAAGTATTTTAATATTTTTTTTGGAGCAAAAATAAGTCGCCAATTAAAAGTAAGCACAGCATTACTGGAACAACTTCCCCATTTGTTCTTATTATTCGTAATTTTTATTTTACTAAAGTTTATATTATGTTTTTCACCTAGAAGAGTAGCTAGATTCATTGCTTCTAGTAACAATCTATCTTTCAAGAATCTTATTAAGGTACTCTTATGTTGAGAAGGTGGAGAATATATCTGAATAATATCTTCTCCTATTTGCACTTTATTATAATCTGCATCAATATGTAGTAATGAGTATATTCTGTCAAAGACTGTGATAGTATTATTATCTATGGGTTCTTGTCTTGAAACATCTGACAATTTTCGCCTAATCCAGGATTCTTTTTCTAGTAAAAATTTATATCCTGCATTAAAATTTTTATTAGGCAGAACTAATTCAGCTCCTTTGTGGTTTATTCTAATGGCAATGCGTTTGGCTTTATTACTACATCTTATTGGAATGTCAATATCATTACCGAGCTTATCTAAAGTAATAAAGTTTGGTATTTGATTATTCATACTTAATATTTATATGTTATAGTTAATCCGTTAATGTTCTAGTGTAATGGACTAAAAGATCAAGACAAAAGAAATAATAATATATATAAGTTATTTCGACAGTTCCTAGTAACCTCAGTTTTGGATTAGAATTTGAAAATTCTAATCCAAAAACAGGTATACTCAAATGATTTGGAGAATTGGATTTGAAAATGAGGGGCGAGGCTACGGCAGCGTACATGAGGTACGTGAGTATGCGAGTCCCTGATATTTTCAAAAAACAATTCTTCAAAGCAGAAGAGTATAAAGCAATAAGGAAAAATGCATTCTTGAAGCGGTTCTACGAATGCATTTTAACCTAATTTTTAGCTAATA
>JAJIYL010000049.1 GCA_020881195.1 Rickettsia endosymbiont of Pseudomimeciton antennatum
ATTACCAAATATTGCACGGAATAGAGATAGTGCTTCCTCAAACTCTTCTGCCTTACTGCCAAACTTCATATATGCACTATTAATCGGCGTATCATACTCGTCGATTAGTATGTAAACTTTTTGATTAAAATGTTTAAAAAGCAAGTCACTTAAGAATTTTAAACTATTCTCAAGCTCTACTTTATTAAACTTTCCAGTAAAATATCTAGTTAATTGCTCTTTTTCTGCTTCTTCCAACAAATATTCTTTCTCACTTACATAACGTTTTAAATAACGATAATTGCTAAATAACTTAATTATTTGATAGCTGATTTTACTTTCAATTTCCTCATAACTATCCCCCCTAATACCCTTAAAACTTATAATAATAACTGGAAATTGACCTTGATAGTCTAAAAGAATATCTGGATACTGAGATATTTTAAGTGCTTTTAGTAACTTTTTTCTACCACTTGCTAATCCCAAATCCACTTCTCCACCAACAAACAGCTTATAATTCACCCTTTGTTCTTGTGGTAACGGTTGCCCATGCTCATCTACCTCCACTTCAACAAATCTCCGCACCATATCCATATTCAAGCTCTTCCCC
Source organism: Rickettsia endosymbiont of Pseudomimeciton antennatum (assembly GCA_020881195.1). GTDB lineage: Bacteria > Pseudomonadota > Alphaproteobacteria > Rickettsiales > Rickettsiaceae > Tisiphia. The sequence continues at coordinate 590 of JAJIYL010000049.1, forward strand.
CACCGCCTTGGGCGGGTGATTAGAGTAACTTTACCGCTATCTTCTAACATCTCCTTGATCATTAGGCTTTTGTCAACAAATATGTCACTGTTAATTAGCAAGTCGTAGAAGTCATCGGTACCAACAAACATTCTTGGTTGATAATTAGTGTTAATTTTGTTTTTTTCTTCTATCATTGTTTTCACGTGTTTCTTTCTAACTATAATATCATTATACTCCCTTTTTATTATGCACTAATAGCTAATTAGCAAAATTTTTATAATTTTTTGTTTTTTTATAGTGAATTAACCTGAATTAACACCCAGTACGATATAATTGTGCAGCTTTAGAAAATGTTATAATTTCAGTGCTGCTGGCAGTTGTTATGTGCAACTCTGCTTTATCTACCTGATTCGGTATAAAAATCTTCTTGCCCAAATGGAATTTAGCGATATCCGGTAAATGATCACTACTGCTCGCGTAAACATTTCTCATGATTTTTTTAAGATTTTCGATATCTTTTAATTTGTTAAATTTGACAACAATTTTTCGCATAAAATCCCTCGTACTATCTGTATTTCAAGGGAATTATTATATCATAAAAAATCACAATTTGCATCAGGTTTCGTGATATTTTTACATCATATTTTCACTGATATAAATTAGTATATTTTAAGATTATAAAATAATTTCTTTATAAAAATAATGCTTGCAATATTAATTATTTTTGATATTATTCACCCAATAAAAGCCCGTTTAATACGGCAAAATTGCAAACAAACTAGAGAAAGGTAATTTATACAACAAATACCATTGAATCTGTCAACCGTCAAATTAGGAAAATTATCAAAAATAAAGGGGTATTTCCAGATGATAAATCAATTAAAATAATATTTTTAGCTCTGCAAAATGCAGCTAAAAAATGGACCATGCCCATAAAAGATTGGTCATTAGCTTTGAATCAATTTGAGATATTTTGTGGGGATTTTAAATATGATTTATTGGAATATGATTTATTGGGAAATAAAAAATGAACTTTGTGAGTAGGTCTAACCAATCACTCAATTAGACCCCTCCTCAGAACCGTACGTGCGGAACTACCGCATACGGCTCCCGAAAAGTAAGATAGGGGTATTAACCTTATTATTCTCATAACATCTCTAAATCAATAATATGTCCAAGATTATTGAACTAATATTTGTTGATTTTGTGATGCTAACAACTTTATACGTTTAAATTTTGTTAACCATGAGTTTCCGTCTCTGAGTACGG
>JAJIYL010000050.1 GCA_020881195.1 Rickettsia endosymbiont of Pseudomimeciton antennatum
ACTATTTAACAATAATGTCTTAAAATCATCAGTACCTACCCTCATTCTCGGTGGTTTATTGTTACCTTTAACAATATTAGTTTTTCTGTTTGATATATTATCAGAAAGTTCTACTGTCATATTAATTTCATTATATTAAGATTATATTAAGAAGATATATTATAAACTTTATTAAGTAAATAATAGCACAAACAAGCTAATCTAGCGAGTGGATTTACAGAAAACAAAATTCTTACATTGCACATATGGTTAATCTAAATTGTTGTAGCAATTAATCAAAATTACAATAGTTAGAGAAAATTCAAGATAAAAAAATGATAAACAACTAAATCAGTTACCTAATATTAGACAAAACCCTCAAAATCAGTATAGTATTTTGTAATAAAAATGTTGAGATAGTTAATGTTAACAGTTTCTAATTGGTATTGCTTGCAATTCTATCCTCTTGTCATGTGAAAATTATACTCAACATAATTTACCATTTTTTTTACTCATAGTGTAAGTTTTGTAAAGTGCGATGAAGAACCCACTTGTTTGTAATTCTCTTAGCAATAATACACCTCCATCACTACTAATATTACCTCCTGTGAAATTTATTTCTATTTGACGATTTTTTACTTTCGATTGGTAGCTTACTGTCGTCTATTAGCGAAGAGCAACTTTATGGCTACGAAGCAATCCAAGAAAACAATTGGATTTGGATTGCTTTGTTTCAGCAAAGCTACTGATCGCTAATAGACGGAAGTATAGCTAATAGGGTTAGCTATATATCAAATTCAGTTTACATTAGGACGCTTTGCTATTTCTAGCACGACCAGCATAAGGCTTCTTATCGTTATTATTACGAGGAAAATAACTTTTTTTACCATTATTGTTACCATTAAATGGTCTTCTACGATTCTTACTTCCTGTCATTTCTTCTCTTGAAGTACTCTCACCTTGATTCATTAGACGATCAATAGCTTTCCACCTAATATTATCTTCCGGAGAAATGAAGGATAATGCACAACCTGAAAGACCTGCTCTACCAGTTCTACCTATTCTATGCAGATAATCTTCTGGAGACATTGGCAAGTCATAATTGATAACATGCTGTGTATGTGGTATGTCTAAGCCACGAGCCGCAACATCTGTTGCCACCATAATTCTATGACGAGAAGAGCGAAACGATGCAATTACATGATCACGTCTGCCTTGCGTTAAATCACCATGTATAGCTTCAGCCTTGTGGTCTTCAAATTTTAACATTTTTGCAAGCTGATCAGCACCACGCTTAGTTTTTACAAAAATAATTATAGAACCATCTAGTTGATTTAATTGCTTTATAAGCTCAGGGAATTTATCTTTATCAGAAACACGCAAAGTTTCTTGTTTTATTTGAGAGGCGGCCTGAGTAGTTGAACCAATAGTAATACGTTTAGGATTAATCACATATTTTTGCGATAGTGCAATAATATGTTTTGGCATAGTAGCTGAAAACATTAAAACTTGTCGTTTTTCAGGTATATATTTATTTATTTCTTCTAATTGTTCTTTCATACCCATATCAAGCATTCTGTCCATCTCATCAAGTACCACCAATTGGACAGTATTTAATTTTAAGGTACCACGCAGTAAATGATCTATAATACGACCCGGTGTTCCAATTACGACTTTAGGATTTGCCTTTAACTGCATAAATTGTTTATGCATTGGTTCACCGCCTATTAAAACCGCACTGGGAAGCTTAATTTGAGTAGTTACATTAGTTAAAGTAGTACGTACTTGACTAGCTAATTCCCGAGTTGGCACAAGTACCAAAGCCATTGATTTAGTCTGTATAAAAGAATTGACGATTGGTAGTAAATAGGCAAGGGTCTTACCCGAACCAGTTTGACTAGAAGCAAGAATATCACTACCTTGCATTGCAATCGGTATAGCCTCTCTTTGAATTTCCGTTGGAGAGGTGATGTTCATCTGTTCAAGTGATATAATCACTTCGTTTGGTAAATTAAAATTTTTCATTATTAAATCCAATATTATTTATCGTAAATTAAAAATACTCAAATGATTTGAGGAATTGGAAGGTAAATTGTAATTATACTCCAACTCTTCAAAGCATCTGAGTAAAGATATATTCTATACCTTAAAAAAGAATAAGTTTATGATTAAGTTCTTATGTTATAAAGCGGGTTATTAATTATTGTATAGTAAAATCGATTGTAATTATAACCTCAGTTTTGGATTAGAATTTAAAAATTCTAATCCAAAAACAGGTAAAGCAATAAGGAAAAATGCATTCTTGAAACGGTTCTACGAATGCATTTTAACCTAATTTTTAGCTAATAATCTTATTTTTAATCTGAAAAATAAGATTATTAGCCATTTTTATTATTTTAACAATCAGGTGACGAACCGTTTCTAGTCTGATTGTTTACATTATTATTCCAATTTTGGATTAACTAAGTTAATCCGAAATTGGGGTTTATGATAGCACTTACAAAGTAAAAACAATGTCCTCTCCACGCAGGCAGGAATGAAATCTTCATCATCCATGTAACAATGCCTTACAAAGATAACAGATTTTCTGCCCTATACTTAAATGATCCAATAAAATTACAATTTTACTTACAGTGAACACTGAATTATAAAAGATAATGCACAGAGTGTATAAAAGATGATACTACCCAAAATTCACTAGTTTAATAACCACTCATAAATTTTGAGTAGTTGCTTGTAGTTTTAAATAAATATTACTTTATTTGCAGATTAACAGCAGAAACTTTCCCGTTATTGGTTTCTAGATCAAAGCCTACACCTTGACCTACATTAAGATTACGAGCCCCAGCACGCTCTACAGCGGAGATATGGACAAAAACGTCACCCCCACCATCATCTGATTGAATAAAACCATAACCTTTGGCTATATTAAACCATTTGACCTTACCTACTTTAGTAGCCATAAAAACCTTTTAGTATAGAGTTACTTATCTGAACTTAATTCGCAACTCTTTTGTAGAAATTAAACCAAATAATCGACAAGTACAAGGTTTTCATACTATAAAGAGTTAATTATTAAACCCATTGGACATAATACTCTTTTTCTTAATAACTGTCAACAAGGGATAAGAAAATATGCATAAATTTTATATTTTTCTTTAAAATGATAGACATTTTAGCACAATGTTCCTATTCATTCAACAATGTGGGAGATATATACCATAGTACCCTACAATTTTTATTTTTTTTTGAAAATGTAGATAAAAGATAATCACTATGATAAAGATTAAAAAGAAAATTTATGTTTTGTACCAAGGTAATTAAGCTGTTTGGTTGAAGAAGTTCTAACACAAACATCATTCGGTATTTCGCTAATAAATCTAGAAGGAGATGATCTAATTATTTCATGAAACATAAAACGACTCTCTGCATAAGTAATATACAGATCTTTCTTTGCTCTAGTAATGCCAACATAAGCAATTCTCCGCTCTTCTTCTAAGCCTTTTTCTCCCTCTTCATTTAGTGATCTTTGATGTGGGAAAACCCCTTCTTCCCAACCTGGCAAAAAAACTAAATCAAATTCAAGACCTTTAGCCGAGTGAAGCGTCATAATGCTAATAGAACCTCCAAAATTTGATTCTAACTCCTCATTTTCCATTACCAAACTAGAATGTTCGATAAAGTCCTGAATACTATCAAATTCTGCAATTGCTCTAAGCATTTCATTAATATTTTCAATTCTGCCAAGTGCCTCATCGGTTTTTTCTTCTTGTAACATTGCCAGATAACCTGATTCTTCTAATAAAGCCTTTGTCACATTAAGTGCTGGCTCATATTGATATCGCAAATTCCAATTATCTATGTTAGTAATCAACTTATTTAAACTATCTTTGACTTTATTTTTAACAGCTCCTTCTTGTAACATTTGACGAATAGCAACAAGAATAGATATATCATGTTCAACTGCATAATCTTTTATTTGTTTTAATGTAGTATTACCAACAGCTCTCCTTGGAACATTTATTATACGTTCAAGAGCAAGATTATCACTATCATTCAAAGTGATCCGTATGTAGGCAAGTAAGTCACGTATTTCCATCCGTTCATAAAATTTAAGACCACCGATTATTTTATATGGTAATGCATTACTAATAAGAACTTCTTCAAATGCTCTAGTTTGAAAACCAGCTCTAACTAATATTGCAACTAACCCAGCATTATACTTACCTTCTGTAACTAATTTGTCAATTTCAGATACAACAAATCTTGCTTCTTCTTTATCGCTCCAACAAGATATAATTTTAATTTTTTGTCCATCATTTTTATCTGTCCATAAGGTTTTACCATGACGGTTCTTGTTATTATCAATTACACTGGATGCAGCTGATAAGATTTCTGAACTAGACCTATAATTTTGTTCTAATTTTATTATTGTAGCATTTGGAAAATCTTTTTCAAAACGTAATATATTACCAATTTCTGCACCACGCCAACCATATATAGATTGATCATCATCACCAACGCAACAGATATTTTTGGTGTTGCTCGCAAGCATTCTAGCCCAAAGATATTGGACAGCGTTGGTATCTTGATATTCATCAATTAGAATATATTGATATCGTTCCTGATAATACTTTAATATTCCAGGATTTTTTATAAATAACTCATTATTGTACAGTAGCAAATCTCCAAAATCCACTACGTTAGATGCTAATAAATTTTGCTGATACTGGTCATAGATAGATTTAGTCACTTTATGAATCGGCAATTTCATGTCAGATTCCGAAAGTTTATGCGGTAATAATCCTTGATCCTTCCAACGCGAGATAATAATATGCAATACTTTAGGAACATATTTTTTGGGATCTATATTTTCTTGCTTAACTATGTCTTTAACCAATTTAAGCTGATCATCATGACTAATAATAGTAAATCTACTGTTTAAGTTAAGATTCAAATGCTCTGCTTGCTGGCGTAAAATCTTGGCTGCTATAGAATGGAAGGTACCTATGTTCAACCCATAACAATCAATCATTTGACTGATTCGATCTTGCATTTCTCTAGCAGCTTTATTAGTAAAAGTAACTGCTAAAATATTGTTAGGTGATGATAAACCCTGATTGATTATGTTGGCTATTCTTGTTGTTAATACTTTAGTTTTACCAGTCCCTGCTCCAGCAAGTACAAGAAGAGGTCCATGTACGTGTAAAGCTGCTGCTAATTGCTGATGATTTAATGAATCTAGAAAGCTTTGTTGTGTCATTATCTAATGCCAATGGAAATGTTAATGTTCGCACTCACGTTAGGTATATTTAGCATGCTTTCCCCTTGTTGTTCTCATTCGCAGGATTATTGAGTATACTCTTCTGCTTTGAAGAATTGTTTTTTGAAAATATCAGGGACTCGCATACTCACGTACCTCATGTACGCTGCCGTAGGCTCGCCCCTCATTTTCAAATCCAATTCTCCAAATCATTTGAGTATATATATGTTTTCATCCTGAGCTTAATCCACAACAAAATATTCTAGCACATTAATCTTTTAACATCAAATATTAATACTTTTTCATTCCTTATAGCTAACCTGATTAGCATTACATCGCAATGACGTTTGAGGTGCATGTACGTCATTGCGAGACCACGTAGTGGTCGTGGCAATCCATTTTTAATCATTTTTTTGGATTGCCGCGTCGGTCTTATGATCTCCTCGCAATGACGAGTAATACTAATCGGGTTAACTATAGATTTACCCAAACCATGTCATCATTCATCTCCTATTCTAAGAGCAGCTATAAAAGCTGATTGCGGAATTTCAACGTTACCAATATTACGCATACGTTTTTTCCCAGCTTTTTGTTTTTCCAATAATTTGCGTTTACGAGTTATATCCCCGCCGTAGCATTTAGATAAGACGTCTTTACGCATTGCCTTGACGGTTTCTCTAGCAATTATTCTGCTACCAATAGCAGCTTGAATAGCAATCTGAAATAATTGCCTTGGGATTAAATCGCTAAGGCGTTTACACAATTCTCGACCCCGATATTCTGATCTTGAGCGATGCACTATAGTAGACAAAGCATCAACTGGCTCGCTATTAACCAAAATAGATAATTTTACCAGATCACTTTCCTCATAACCATCTATTTCCCAATCAAAGCTAGCATAGCCTTTTGTGTAACTTTTTAATTTATCATAAAAATCAAATACTATTTCATTTAACGGTAATCGATAAATTACCATAGCCCTACCACTGACATAAGTTAGTTCAATTTGCACTCCTCTTTTATCAGTACACAAAGATAAAACATTACCTAAAAACTCATCTGGTACTAATATTGTTGCCTTAACCCAAGGTTCTAACATTGATTCTATATTTTGAGTAACAGGTAAATCAGCCGGATTATGTATTTCTAATTGGTGTCCATCACGCATATTAATTTTGTAGACCACACTGGGAGCAGTAGTGATCATATCAAGATCAAATTCACGCTCCAATCTTTCTTGAACTATTTCAAGATGTAGCAACCCTAAAAAACCGCAGCGAAAGCCTAAGCCTAAGGCAGTTGAACTTTCTGCTTCAAATTCAAAACTAGCATCGTTAAGTCTTAGTTTGGCTAAAGAATCTTTTAAATGCTCAAATTGTGAAGCATCTGAAGGATATAACCCACAAAACACTACCGGTAAATGCGGCTTGAAACCAGGCAAAGGTTCCTTGCAAGGTCTTTTCTCATCAGTTATTGTGTCACCAACTTTACAGTCAACAACCTGCTTGATTGAAGCGGTAAAAAAACCTATTTCTCCTGGATATAAAATATCTGATATATGTTTTTTAGGAGTAAAATATCCAACATTTTCAACGTTATAATTAGAATTGCTAGCCATCATCTTAATACGCATATTTTTGCGTAGAGTTCCGTCGATAACTCTAACCAAAATTACTACCCCTAAGTAAGAATCATACCAACTATCAACCAATAATGCCTTTAGAATATCTGTTTGATTAGTGGTAGGACAGGGCAGTCTATTAACAATTGCTTCAAGCACCTCCTCTATTCCTATCCCACTTTTTGCTGAAATCAGTAATGCATCGCTTGCATCTATGCCAATTACGTCCTCTATCTGTTGCTTAACTTTGTCAGGATCAGCAGCTGGTAGATCGATTTTATTGAGTACTGGAATAATCTCATGCTTATTATCAATCGCTTGATAAACATTTGCTAAAGTTTGTGCCTCCACACCCTGACTACTATCTACTACTAACAAAGAACCTTCACAAGCAGCTAATGACCTACTCACTTCATAGGAAAAATCCACATGACCAGGAGTATCCATTAAGTTTAGATGATAGGTATTACCATCTTTGGCTTTGTAAGTTAATCTAACAGTCTGTGCTTTGATAGTAATACCACGTTCTTTTTCTATGTCCATTGAGTCAAGTACCTGATGACTCATTTCCCGAGCTACCAACCCTCCGCAATATTCAATTAACCTATCTGCTAAAGTAGATTTACCATGATCAATATGAGCGATGATTGAAAAATTTCTGATAAACTTTTGATTATTCATTGTATATTCGATATAATGTTAAAATTAGAAAGATAAGATTATTCCAACCTTATTGAATTTTGGAATAATCTTATCTTTATATAGTAAAATTCCATTTTATAGTAGGAAATTTAATAGTGCGTGCGGAAATTGAACATTATGTAAAAAAAATTGAACAGTCTTTAGAACTGCTCAGGAGGTCACTTTGATTTTGATAACGCAACTAAAAGGCTTGTAGAGCTAGAAAATATATCAGAAGATCCAACTCTGTGGGATAATCAGGAGAAAGCTCAAAATATTCTAAAAGAAAAAAGACTTCTAGAGACTAAGCTTAATTCCTTTAAACAACTTCAATCTAATCTTACGGAATGTTTAGAGCTTGAGGAGTTGGCATTTATCGAAGATGATCAACAAGTTTTGGGGCAAGTTCAAGAAGATTTAGGAAAGCTATCTATTATTGCCGGGAAATTTGAGACTGAATGCTTATTTTCTGGAGAATTTGATAGTAATAATTGTTTTCTAGAAATCAATGCTGGAGCTGGAGGAACAGAGAGCCACGATTGGGCATCAATTATGATGCGTATGTATTTGCGTTTCGCGGAAAGACAGGGTTTTAAAAGCGAGATTATTCATCTTATTAATGGTGAAGAAGCAGGCATAAAATCATGTACTATCAAAATTAATGGCTACCAAGCATATGGTTGGTTTAGAACAGAATCAGGTGTACACCGTTTAGTACGGATATCACCTTTTAATGCCGCAGGCAAAAGGATGACTAGCTTTGCTAGCAGTTGGGTATACCCAGAAATTGATGATAGTATTGCAATTATAATAGATGAAAAAGACCTTAGAATTGATACTTACCGGTCTTCCGGTGCTGGAGGGCAACACGTAAACACTACTGATTCTGCAGTAAGGATTACCCACTTACCTACTAATATCGTAACACAGTGTCAAAATGATAGATCACAGCATAAAAACAAAGCACAGGCTATGAAAATGCTTAAAGCAAGGCTTTATGAATTAGAGTTAAAAAGACGTACTAATGATATTAATGAACAAAATGCATCCAAAACTGAAAATGGTTGGGGGCATCAAATAAGATCTTATGTATTGCAACCTTATCAGATGGTTAAGGATTTACGTACCAATCATGAGACTTCTGATACTAAAGGTGTACTTGACGGAGATTTAGAAAATTTTGTTTCAGCTAGCCTATCAATGAGTGTTGCTAACATTAGCAGTTGTTAAATAAATAGGGGTTATTATTATCGCAAGGACAATTCAATAAATAAGATATTGCATTATTTTGTAGAAAAATCCATAATAAATTATTATTGAATATTAGTTTAATTGAGAGATAAATGTTGAATAAAACAACTAATTTGCCTGAAGGTTTTGAGTATTTGGATCAAATAGATCCAACCATAATTCAACAAATAATGTATTATAGTACTAGAAATTTTATGGGAGAACAGATCAGGGGTTATAAAGCTCCTAGAGCTATACTAACTAAACAAGCCGCGATTGCTTTAAAAAATGTTCAGCAAGATATAAAAAATGATAACTATTCTTTGGTAGTTTATGATGCTTATAGACCCCAAAAAGCTGTACAACATTTTGTTGCTTGGGGAGAGGATAGTGCTGATCAAAAAATGAAAGAATCTCACTATCCATACATTAATAAGACTGAAATCTTTTTGTTAGGTTATGTTGCTAAGCAATCACCTCATAGTCGCGGAAGTACAGTGGACTTAACTATTATTGAACTTGGAAAAAAATTAAATACTAACCCTAAAATGACAAAAAGAACCGTACAAAAACGGTCGTATTATACCTTATTTTGATGATAACACGGTTGACATGTGTAGCTCCGTAGATCTTATGGATTCGGTATCTTGCCATGATAGTAACATAATTGATCAACGCTACTTACAAAATCGTAATTATTTACGAGCAAAAATGAAAAAGTATAATTTTGAAGAATATTCGCCTGAATGGTGGCATTATACTTTACAAGACGAACCTTACAAGAATCAGTATTTTGATTTTGATGTTGAATAATGTTATAGCTAACCTGATTAGCATTACTCCGTCATTACACATAGGCGTCATTGCGAGACCACGCAAGTAGGTCGTGGCAATCCATTTCTAATCACTTCCCTGGATTGCTTCTTGACTTACGCCTTCTCGCAATGACGTTTTTATGTTGTTGTAATACTTATAGAATAAAAATTGTATGGTACTATGCCTAATATATCTCTTGAGAGTTATCTTTTTCAGAGGGTATATTATGGAAAGCATCATTATCTTGCTTTTCTTCTTGATAATCTAACAGTTGTACATCATGAATTTTGAATGCTTCCATAACATTGCCAAAAGAAGTAATCTTACCTGTTTTAGAATTTACTGGTAATAATTTGATCGATTCTGGTACTTTAAATGCCAGTGAAGGAACATCAGAATATGCCTTTTCCATAAAATCAATAAATATCGGCAAGGCAACACTTGACCCTGTTGCAGTTTTTCCGAGTGTTTTTGGTGTATCATAACCAATATATGTTCCGACAATTATTTTGGGAGTAAAACCAATAAACCAAGTATCCATACTTTCATTGGTAGTACCACTTTTACCAGCTATAACCTTACCAAGTTTTTTTGCAGCTGCTGCCGTGCCTCTTTCAACTGCTCCAGTAAGAAATGAGATAATCTGATAATCACTTGCCTCATCGGTAATCATCCGACAATCCGCTTGAGGCAGACTAGGTGGTGATAAGTTATCAGTAAGCTGAGAATCAGATACACTGCAATTTTCACATTCTCTGTTATCTCTACGGTAAATTATTTTACCGTTACGATCTTTAATAAGCTCTACGAAATGTGGCGTAACTTTTTTCCCTGAATTAGCAATTATCGCATAAGCGTTGGTCATTCTTTCTAACGTAGTTTCAAGTGTCCCAATTACTATAGAAGGAAATTTCTTTGGCTCATTATTAATGCCGAATCGCTTGATTATTTCAGCAACTTTGCTTAGTCCTATAGATTCTGCTACCCTAACTGTAACAGGGTTCCGTGATTTCTCAAGACCTGTACGCATAGTAATTAAACCCAAAAAATCCCCTTTATAATTTTTTGGTCGCCAAACTGGCATACCAGGACCTTGCGAAACCTCTACCGAACTATCTTCAAACATTCTATTTGGTTGGATTGCGTTTTCTAAAGCAGCAAGATAAACAAAAGTTTTACTGAGTGACCCTGGTTGTCGTAAAGCCTGGGTAACACGATCAAATTTACTCACCGTAAAATCATAGCCACCAACGCTTGCAAGCACCTGACCTGTTGTAGGATTCATCACTATAATAGCCCCATTAACAGTAGGAATTTGTCGCAAATAGTAATTATCTTTTACCTTTTCGACTACTACAACATCGCCTTTTTTTAAGAGAGTTTTTACAGATTTAAGATCATTTTTTGCCCATTTCATTTCTGATAAAACTATTTTTGACTGACTCAAGTCGCAAAGACCAATTTCTGCTTGAGTATCTGAAACATTTAATACCACAGCTAATTGATATTCTAAAATGGCTGGTGGCTTTGTTAGTTTATTTAAATTATCTTGCCAGTTATTTATATCTATATTAGTTATAACTCCTCTAAAACCATGTTTTCTGTCATATTCTCTTATACCTTTCCTAAGGGCATTTTCTGCAGCTTGCTGCATACTAGCATCAAGTGAGGTAATGATTGTTAACCCTCCGGTATAAAAATATTCTTTACTGCCAATTCTGCGAATTACTTCTTCCCGTACTTGCTCAGCATAATAACCGGCTGTAACGGTTTCGTTACGATCCCGCTTTTGTAAAGTAATTGGAGTATCTATAGCCTCTTTTGCTGTTTCTTGTGTTATATAACCATCTTCCAACATTCTTATAATAACATAATCTCTACGTTCTTTTACCCTGGCATAATTTCTTTCCGGGTTAAAGTTTGATGGTGCCTTTGGTAGCCCAGCGATAAAAGCTGATTCAGCAAGAGTTAAATCGTCAATAGATTTATTAAAATAATTTTGAGCAGCCATGGCAACTCCATAGGCTCCCCTACCAAAAAATGTTTGATTAAGATATAGCTCCAAAATTTGATCTTTAGTAAATGTTTTTGATACCATATATGATAAAATTGCCTCTTTAATCTTACGTTCTATCGATACCTCAGAGGTTAATAAAAAATTCTTGACTACTTGCTGGGTAATAGTTGACCCTCCTTCCACTCTACGATGGTGTACGATATTAGAGATATTTAATATTGCTGCTCTGATTATGCTTATAATATCAACTCCTGAATGTTCAAAAAAATTCTTATCTTCTGCTGAAATAAAAGCCTCTATAAGAGAGCGTGGTACACTACTAATAGGTACAAAAACTCTACGTTCTACAGCATATTCCTCCATTAATTTTCCGTTTTGGGCATACACTCTTGTTACCGATGGTGGATGATAATCGGCAAGTTGAGAATAGTCCGGTAGATCTTTTGAGTAATGATACAACAAATATATGCAAGCACTAAGTGCTATTAGTCCTAATATTATAAATAATTTAAAAAATACATAAAAAAGTTTGAACATCGTTTATCAATTTATTACAGAAGTTTAGGAGGTTGTATACATCGTCTATTAGCGAGGAACCAGTTTGTGGCGACGCGGCAATATAATCCAATGAATAGTGGATTGGCACTACCTACTTGCGTGGTCTCCCAATGACGACACCAATTTACTATGGCTAAATACATTTGGAGTAGCTACTTTAAAATACTTAATTACATATTCTTATTATACCAATCACTAAAAGTTTGATTATTACTTCTCGTTTGCACGAATTTATAAAATCTTTTTAAGGTATTATAGTGTTCCCATTGACAGCAAAAACTTTGATTACTAGGTTCACAATTTGGTACTAACTTGTAACCATTACTAGTTGATTCTACATATGTTATTAAATCATCGAATGGTTGTAATTTGCCCGCTTGTTGTTGCTTTAACATAACAAGCTCGGCTATGGCTGTTGTGGTACGACCTTCGCCAGCAAAACAATGTAAATAAACCCATCGGCTTGGATTTAATTTTAATTTCTCATCAAAAAGTGCCACCATTTTATCTAAATTATCGTTACTCGGTGCTCGCATATCTACCTCAGTAATTCTGTAATAATCAATATTCAAGCTTGCCATCACCTCACCTTCAGTCTTGGTAGCAATAATGGGCGTACAAATGGTTGGACTTTTCTTTGTTGGTGCTACAAGTACCAGACAGTCTTGCGAGTCATGATTCACTCCTATAGCATTTTCATATATGCTAAGTTGCTTGTAACTTGGTAGTATTGAACCAAAAATATGTTGCTCCTGCATTATAATTGTTTCTTGAGATTTATTAGCATTAACGTCATTATATGGTACATTGCCAAAGGATACTGGCTTTAAATCATTAAATCCATGATATTCACCCCTTAAATCAACATCAATAATATCTGTTTTAGAGCCAATAGCATTTTTAAATTGCTGGACACTAAATTGTCCACTAGCAATTATATTATATTGTTCAATATACCTAATATTTTCAGGAAGTGGTTTTTGTAAAGTACTATAATGATCAAATGTAAAATATACTACGTTTCCATTATTTAAATATTCTGATGGCAACATGTAAGTAATACAAGGTGAGTGAGTAGTGTATGACATAAGTAACAATAATCCTATTATATTTAATATAGCCTTAAATTGAAAATTTTTGCTTATATTTAAACCTATTATTTCTTTCATATGAATAAAATCTATTATTTGATTATTCAAATTTTATTGATAAGTTTTAGCATATATTTCTTATAAGACAAATCAATAAAATTGTTATAGTTAATACGATTAACATTACCCCAAATTTACAAACATCATAATTTTTTAAATAATTTGCATATATCTATTAGTGTAGTTAATTTTTATGATATATTGTCGTTGAGGGAACATATAGGATTGAAATACCTAAGTTCTATTAGACCTCTTGCAACACTCTACTTCTGCTGGTAATTTATGCGTGATACCGGTACTTTGCTCCTCACGTACATTTGAGTACGCTGCGGTTCGAGGTGAAGTGTCTCCTACAAATTCCTTAGCATAAGCGAGTTTTGCAAGAGGTCTATTGTTTAATTTTATTATTTTGTGAATAATTATGTTTATTAAAGATTTTGAGAATAAAGGTTTTTTATATCAATGTACTGATTTAGAGAAACTAACAGAACTAATGAGCAATAGTAAAATCTCTGCTTATATTGGTTTTGATTGCACAGCTCAATCTTTACACGTGGGTAGTCTGATGCAGATTATGATATTGCGTCTATTGCAGCAATATGGTCATAAACCAATAGTAATCCTGGGAGGGGCGACTAGTAAAATTGGCGATCCTACTGGTAAAGATGAGGCAAGGAAATCTTTGACAAAAGAAGAAATTGCCAAGAATGCTGAAGGTATAAAAAAATCATTATCAAAATTTATTAAATTTGGTACTGGGGCAAATGATGCAATATTAATTGATAATTCAGATTGGCTAGAATCATTAAATTACTTAGATTTTCTTCGCAATTATGGTAGTTTTTTTTCTGTAAATCGTATGTTATCTATGGATTCGGTAAAATTACGCTTAGAAAGAGAACAGCATATGAGTTTTTTAGAATTTAATTATATGTTGCTACAAGCTTACGATTTTTATCATTTAAATAAAGTATATGGTTGTTCTTTACAAATAGGTGGTAGCGACCAATGGGGTAATATAATAATGGGTGTTGATTTTACCAGGAAACTAACTGGTAATGAAGTTTTTGGTATGACTACGCCATTATTAACAACTGCTTCTGGCAATAAGATGGGCAAGTCTGTTGGTGGAGCGGTGTGGTTAAATGAGGATATGTTAAGTCCATATGATTATTATCAATATTGGCGGAATTGTGAAGATCAAGATGTAGTTAAATTTGCTAAATTATATAGTGAGCTAGAGGAAGATAAAATGCAAGAGTTTATCTTGCTTGCTGGATCTGATATTAATGGTGCCAAGAAGCAATTAGCCTTTAATTTAACAAAACTTTGTCATGGTGAACAAGCGGCTATAACAGCCTTAGAAACAGCTATAAAGGTTTTTGAACAAGGAGAAATCGACATAAATTTACCAACTATCTATATTGAACATAGCAGGTTAACTATAGGTATTCCAGCATATGAATTGCTTCATGAGCTAGGTCTTGTTGAGTCAAAATCTGAGGGGCGTAGGCTCATTAGAGGTGCTGGGGCTAAAATCAATAATCAACTAATCGAAGATGAAAATATGATGGTTAATTTGACTTTTATGCAGGACAATAAAGTTATTAAAATCTCTGCGGGTAAGAAGAAACATGTGTTAATGAGGTTGAAGGATCATGCAATATAATTAATTAGTTATCGCAGGCAACCTACTAGGTATGTCTATTATCAATCCAAGCTTGCTGTCGGATTTCATCAAATGAAAGCTCTGAATCTTTTCGATAAATAGAAAGAACTCCCCCAAGGTCATAGACAGGGGATAATATTAATTGATTATTATCATTAACCTCTAAGGTAACAACGTTAGATTTAAAAATATCTCTAACTTTTTTTGGCAAGACAATCTGTCCCTTAGAACTAATAGTAAGTGTATTAATGTACATTTGGATAATACCTAAATAGTTAGTTTATATAATATTCTATTATGATAAATTACTAAATACAAGAACTTCCATGTGAAGTAAGATAAATTATAAAAGTACGTAACTTGTACAAAGTTAATATTAAATTATTTTTACATTAAATCAGTTAGTTTCTTACTTATAGTTTTTTCTACGTTGTCCATAAATTAGGAATTCCTGGTTGCCTTTTGCTCCGAGAATAGGGCTGGGTATTACCCCAAATATGTTAAAATTATAATCTGATTCTAGCCATTGTTGAATTTTGTCACATACTCTTTGGTGTAATAGTTGGTTTCTGACAATGCCGCCATTCCCAACCTCATTCTTTGCTACCTCAAACTGTGGCTTAATTAGGGCAACTAGACGACAATTATCTTTTGCTAAGCTAAATGCATTGGGTAATATGGTGGTAAGGCTAATGAAGCTTGCATCACAAACGATAAGGTCTGGTGGCAGACTAATTTGCTCAATTGTTAGATACCGGGCATTAGTTCTTTCAATTACTGAAATTCTAGGATTATTACGCAATTTATGATGTAGTTCACCATATCCTACATCTACTGCAAAAATCTTTTCAGCATTTCTACGGAGTAAAACCTCAGTAAAACCACCAGTACTAGAGCCTATATCTAGACAAACTAATCCTTGTGGATCAATATTGAAATGGTCTAGAGCAGAAATTAGTTTTAACGCCCCTCGTGATACATAATCATGTGTTGGGCGTTTTATAATAATATCACGAGTATCAATTGATATTCCAGTACCTGGTTTAGTATTCTGGAGCTGATTAACATATACTTTGCCTTGTATTATTAAGCTTCGTGCTACGTTAATATCATCAACTAATTGGCATTCTACTAAATACTGGTCAAGTCTTATTTTTTTCATCAATCAAATTTATAGTTTCTTTAATACCAAAAAGTTTAATAAAAGAACCAAGTCTTGGTCCTTCAGTTTGACCAAGTAATATTTGATATAATTCTTTAAAATAATCCCGTAAATTATTATAACCATGATTATTACCTATATCATAAATTTTCTCTTGGATTTGCTCGGAAGTAATATCTACTGGTAAAGCAGATAACATAGTGCTAATTTCTTGTAAGATAATTTTATGCTGATCATTAGGAGTTAAATAGCACTTATTAGCTTTAATAAAGTCATTATAATAACCAATGGCAAAATCTGTTAAGTGATCAAGGTATGGAGCATTTTGTGGAGTAGCTTCTGTCGCATACTTACTGATGAATCCCCAAAGTACCGATTTATCTTCCGGATTACAAACTGATGCTAGGTTAAGCAACAAGCTAAAACTAATGCCAAAAGTTTCGATAACAGGTACATTCCCATGATGAATATGGTGTACTGGATTGGCAAAACGCTTTACTTGGTCTGTTTCTAAGTGATATTTTTTATTAAATGTAACATATTCATCAACATTTTTAGGTATTACATCAAAATGTAAACGCTTAGCTCTTGTTGGGTTTTGGTACATAAATAGTGCCATACTTTCCATAGGAGCATATTGCAGCCATTGATCAACTGTGATACCGTTGCCTGTAGACTTAGAAATTTTCTCTCCATCTTCACTGAGAAATAATTCATAAAAAAATTGTACTGGTTCAATGCCACCTAAAATTCGACAGATTTCAGAATATAACTTAGCATTATTCATATGCTCCTTGCCATACATTTCATAATCAACTTGTAGCGACGCCCAACGCATACCAAAATCAGGTTTCCATTGTAGTTTACAATGCCCTTTTGTCACAGGAACTTCAACAGATTTCCCTTCCTCGTCTTGATAGCTAATAGTGCCGCTTAAGCGATCGACCTTAGTAATAGGTACTTGTAGTACAATACCGGTTTTTGGACAAACTGGCATGAAAGGTGAATAGGTTGCTTTCCTTTCGGCTCGAAAGGTTGGTAACATTAGAGCCATTATCTCATCATATTTGTCTATGACTTTCAGCATCATCTGGTCAAATAAACCAGATTTATAACATTCTGTACTACTAACAAATTGATATTTAAAGCCAAACTTATCCAAAAATGAGCGAAGTTTAGCGTTCATGTAGTGTCCGTAACTTTCGCACTCACCAAAAGGATCTGGTACAGATGTTAGGGGTTTGCCAATGTGTGATGCTACCATATCAGGATTGGGGATATTACTTGGAACTTTACGTAGACCATCCATATCATCAGAAAAACAGAACATCTTAGTTGGAATATTTGATAGTTGTTTAAATGCTTCTTGCACCATTATAGATCTAGCAACTTCTGCAAATGTACCTATATGCGGTAATCCTGACGGTCCATAACCCGTTTCAAATAATACATAACCTTTAGCAGGGGTTTTACCACCCAGCCGATCTAATATTTTCTTTGCTTCTAGAAAAGTCCAAGCATTTGATTTAACAGCATCTTCTAAAATTTCTAATTCTGACATCTATAATATCCATATTGTTGAGATTATAAGTATACATGGTTTTTCTATAAATTTATAAACATATCTCTTGAGTTTTTTATAATATTCTTAGACAATAGAGGAAAAATTAGTATTTACTTATGACTATTCCTTCTATTGTACATTTTATTCGTAAAGATAGTTTTAGAGTTTTACATATAGCTCTAATTTGTACATGCATCTTTGCCTTATCTTTAGCTTATTTTGTTGAATATATACTACATTTTGCCCCTTGTCCTTTATGTATTTATCAAAGATTCCCATATTTATTTATCATCAAGATTTCAGTTGTAGCATTAATTATTAAAAAAATAAGCAAATATACTTTATTTTTTATCGTTCTAAACTTATTAGGTGCTTGCATATTAGCAGGTTATCATAGTATGGTGGAAAGAGGAATAGTTGAGCCAACTGCTCTTTGTTCAACTTTAATCCATATTCCCAAACACTTATCCATCCAAGATATTAAAGGGATATTTTATAGCCAACCGATCACGACTTGTACCAAAGCAACAGTTAAATTATTTGGTATATCCATGACAGAATGGAATTTACTACTAAACCTCTCTTTATTATTTGGCTACTCTTTACTTGGTTTTATCCTGATAATACTAAATCTGAAAACAATAGTAGTATATATAAATTTTGACTAGCACTAAGTATAAATCGTAAAAAATATAATAATTTCTTTAAATTAATTGATTCAAGTTCTATCACGATATTGCTGTTGGGATGATGTCCTTGGCATTTTTGGTGCTATCTTAGGTGGTTCGTTGTTCGTGTTCACATGACGTTTTAATTTACTTTGAATTTGCTTTAATTCATCATGCATTATAGAGTCACTTGCTTCAGGGGGTATAATGGTTTGTGACAGATTAATGTTACATCCTTTATTTTTTGCTACTTCTTGCATCATTGATTCATATTGACCTTTTGTTACAGGAATAGTGTAAATATTTTTTCCCCTTTGTATATAGCCTATAGAATCTTTATCATCTTCAGTGAACTTTAGTGATAATGGGTTGGTTATTTCTACTAGTTTTCCTTGTTCATTATAGTGAGTAGTAAAATAGAGTGCCTTCGATGTTTCAATATTTTCACCTTTCTCGTTTTGTACTGGGAACGAAAGATGTACGGCTGTACCAGATGGTTTGATGGTTAATGGTAAATTAATATTGCGATAATTGCTAATCTCTTTTTCTGTTACTCCATCTTCTAAAATTACTTTGGTAGAGGTCTTGATAGTAGTTTCTGTTAATTTAAATAATTCTTCCCCTTTGACTTTAATAGCCCTTGACCTGGTATCGGTTATATTATCTATTGATGCCTGTTCGCTCCAAGTTAACGGTTTAAAATGATTAGCCTGATGGATTTTTCCATAGCTTTGCACTTCATCTTTCATGGCTTGAGTCACAGTGTTCTTTGTAATGGAGCTAGCCCAGGTTTTTTGTATTAATTCGTTGTTATTTTCTACAAACTCTTTAAATTCAGGAGAGTTAACAATAAGATTAGCAACCGCAACTCCTGCATCGGTCTTAATATTTGCTTCAGCAAGGATGTTTTTTAATGTTGTTTGTTGCTTAGCAATAATTTCTTGTCTAAAAGCTAATGTTACAGAATCTACTTTGACTGGGACTAGTTCAGATGGGGGTACGGAGCTAATTGTAGTAGTTGTTGAGTCACTAATATGCATAACGTCTAATGCTTTTCTAGAACCCTGCATAGATGGTTCGAGATCATTTATTAAACTTGCTGCATTTGGTTTCAGGCTAGTTGGTGATTTTGTTGTCGAAACTAGCCTCTGTTCTGCACGTAC
This sequence comes from Rickettsia endosymbiont of Pseudomimeciton antennatum, assembly GCA_020881195.1. Classification (GTDB taxonomy): domain Bacteria; phylum Pseudomonadota; class Alphaproteobacteria; order Rickettsiales; family Rickettsiaceae; genus Tisiphia. The sequence goes on from JAJIYL010000050.1 coordinate 19,543, forward strand.
GTCTATATACGCTGCGGTATTAGGTTTTGTTTTTTCTAAAAATTCCGAGGACTTTTTTGACTTACGCAGCGAGTCTATTTCTAAAAAAGCAGAATTTGTTAGTACTGTTTTTTGTTCTTTTACTATTTGGGTTATTTCTTTAATTAACAATATTTCTCGAGTTTTATTACCTAAAATATATTCAATATATTTTCCCTTAGTTTTTTTCTTTAATTCTAGTCTTTTCCTTTGGTCGATTATATTGCTAAAATAATCGAAGTGTTCTTGAACTAATTTTTTTAATTCTGGCTTATTAATTTTTCCTTTTTTTACTAAAAGACCGAGTTTAATTTGTAACCCATATTCTTTTAATGATTGTTGTCTCTTTTGCATAGTCTTTTTAAGAGCATCTTTAATATCAACAATCTTTATGTTTTCTGGTGCTATATTTTTAAATTTCTGGTTCATTGCCATTTTTGCCCAATTCGCCAGTGCTTTATCACTATAATATTTTGATAATTCAATAAAACTATTATCAATAGTCTTATTTAAGTCAACTTGTGCAGTATCAAGCAATGCTTTGACAAATGAATCGTTATATTTTAGTTTACTTGGAAATTCCCTGAAATGGTTAGTTGGACCTAGTAATGGCAGATGTCTAGACCAAGAATGAGGATGAATATCATCCTCTAATTGGTCAAAACTGCCAGCAAAATCAAGACGAACTAATTTAGGAGGGATAGTAGAATTACCTGGATCTCTTATAACTCCTATATTACCTGTATGAATATCAAAGTCGCCTATTAATAAGCTAGTTGGAGCTATTTTATCAAAATCACGATAATGCAGTTCTTCAAAAGCTTTAGTTAAAGTACTAGATAGTAATTCTCTTGTTCCCATGAATAGCGGTCTTCCTCCATCTTTTCGCAACCAACCGCCTGGCTTAGTTTTTTTAGACATGTGGTTATCCATGTCAACATACATGTCTCCACTGTAATTCTTAAAAAATTCAGATTGTACATATACTTCATATCCATCATCTTGCAGTCCTCCTTCCTGATCTACTTTCGTGGTAAGATAATTAGGTACAATGAGCGAAACTTTGGCACCATGCTCTGAATTTGTTGCTTGAAAAATTTGGGAACCCAAAAACTCTGATATATTTTTTTCAGGCTTATTTTCCTTTTTAACCATGGAGAAAATATTATCTTGGCTGGTATATATTCCCCCTAATTCTCCAGCTTCATTAGCTCCAAATTCCTTTCTTTTATAATATTGCAAATTGGTAAATTCTGACATTTTTACCCTTATTAGTTTTTTCTTTTCATGTATAGCTAACCCGATTAGCATTTAGCCATTTGTTCCAACAAAAAAGAGGGCATTCCCGCGTAGGCGGGAATGTAAATAGCTAAGGGCTTTTTGAGCGTTATTTTAGATACCAGCCTATGCTGGGATGACACGCATTGCCCTAAATCAACTATAGATAAATGCTAATTGGGTTAGTAGCGAACTTTATGCAGCAAGTTTATCCCTCAATACTTCAATTAATTTATTAATTGCTTCATCAGAATTTATATTCTCAAGAATTGCAAGCTCTCCAGCTAACCTATTTAATGCTGATTCATAAATAGTTCTTTCACTATAAGAACGATCGCTATCAACATTTTTATAGAGATCTCGTACCACTTCTGCTACGGCTACTATATTACCAGAATTTATTTTGCTTTCATACTCTTGGGCTCTTCTACTCCACATCCTATTACCTTGCTTGGTCTTACCTTGAAGCGTTGAATATATTATAGCCAGATCAGTCTTGCTAACAAGTTTCCTAAGACCTGAAATAGTAGCTCTATTTACCGGTACTTTTAGAATCATTTTGTCTTGGGGAAACGATATTACATAAACCTTAATATCAGCACCAGCTATGAGTTGTTGTTCTACATTTACTATCTCTCCAACTCCATGGGAGGGATATACAATTCTTTCTCCTACTTTAAATTCAGATGATATTGACATGCTTAACTCCTTAATCCATTATAAATAAATTAGATTATAGTCAACTGATTTGGACTTGCTCAAGCGAGTTACTCCTTGCCAAGTAATAAAATCCAGCTGCATTAACTATGTAGTTCTTTTGGCAAATCACTATACTAAGTATTATAATACAAAATAAGTGTATTTACACCTCGGCATTATAACATATTATAGAAGAATAATAAAGTATAAGTTTAAAATTATGTCGATAACAAGGAATATGACTGAAGTGAGGTAGCAATATAGGTAATTAAAAATCAGGGCAATTTAAAAGCCTGTTGTAATTTAACTATAAATTTATTATAATGTGTTGTTTAGTTTATCGAGTTGGTAATTTACCATAATGCAATGAGTAATAGAATAAGTAATCCGTCTACAATAGTAGTGGCAATGTCTGGTGGGGTTGATAGTTCAGTAGTGGCTGCTATGCTTTGTGAACAAGGTCATAAAGTCATTGGTATAACATTACAATTATATGACCACGGCATAGCCACCAAGAAAAGAAATGCTTGTTGTGCTGGGCAGGACATTTATGACGCAAAAATGGTGGCAGATAAGCTAAATATTCCGCATTATGTATTAGATTATGAGTCTAAATTTAAAGAGTCAGTAATTGATGACTTTGCTGATAGTTATATTAGAGGCGAAACACCTTTGCCCTGCGTAAAATGTAACCAGTCAGTTAAATTTAAAGACTTACTAAAAGTAGCAAAAGATTTAGGAGCCGATTGTCTTGCTACTGGTCATTACGTGCGAAAAGTTGAAGGTATAGATGGGGCAGAATTACATACTGGTATTGATATTGCCAAAGACCAAAGCTATTTTTTGTTCGCAACTACCTTGGAGCAACTAAATTATCTATCTTTTCCTTTGGGAGAATTAAGCAAAGAGCAAACAAGAAATATTGCTACTAAGTTTAATTTAGGTGTTGCAGATAAGCCTGATAGCCAAGATATTTGTTTTGTACCAGATGGTGATTATAGGAAGGTAATTAGTAATATACGAACCAATGCTAATGAAAAAGGTAAAATAATCCATGTAGACGGCTTTGAGCTTGGGACACATAATGGTATCATAAACTATACTGTAGGTCAACGTCGTGGACTTGGAATAGCTTTTCAGGAGCCACTTTATGTAGTAAGAATTGACCCTAATACAAAAATTGTATATGTTGGTCCAGATTCGGCATTAGATTCTACCGAATTTACTATTAAGGATGTTAACTGGCTTGGTAGAGAAATGGTTGCACAAGAGGAAATTGATGTGCAAGTTAAGATTCGTTCGACTCGTCCTGCTACCTTTGCCAAGATTAGTAGAATGGGTACTACAGAAATTAAAGTAAAGTTAATGTCTGCAGAGAAATCCGTAACTCCCGGTCAGGCTTGTGTCATATATGATAATGATCGGGTTCTTGGTGGGGGATGGATTACTAGAGAAATTGCATAAATACTTTTAGTATTTTCTATTATTAAAATTGGAGCGATAATGGGTTTTTTAACAAAAAAAAGTTTTGAATCAATAAAAGAGCTAGGTAAGACTAGTGGTCTTGCCAAAACTCTAGGAGCATTTGATCTGATATTATTAGGTCTTGGGGCTATAATAGGTACAGGTGTATTCGTGACAACCGGTTTAGTTGCCGCTCAATTTTCTGGTCCAGCAGTTATGCTATCCTATGTTATTGCAGGTGGAACATGTATTTTTGTTGCTCTTGCCTACACAGAGCTTGCTACCATGTTACCGACTTCTGGTAGTATTTATACTTACTCTTATATAGCATTTGGTGAGGTATTTGCCTGGTTAATGGGTAGTGTTATCATATTAGAACTTGGTTTTGCTGCTGGAGCTGTTGCAGCTGCTTGGTCTGGATATGTTCAGGCAATATTGTCAGCTGGTGGAATAGATTTGCCTGAAATTTTAACTACTGTGCCTAGCAATGGTGGAATAATAAATCTACCAGCTTTTCTTATTGTAGTGTTTGTTTCTTTTATTTTGTACTTAGGAACGAAAGATAGTAAAAAACTAAATGCCATTTTAGTATTTATAAAAATGGCAGCTATATTTGCTTTTATTGTGTTTGCTACACCGTATTTTGATGCAACAAATTGGCAAAATTTTTTACCTTTTGGCTTCAATAATATGCTAGTTGGTGCATCTATCCTATTTTTTGCTATGACAGGTTTTGGGACAATAGCCGCTACAGCTGAAGAATGCAAAAACCCTAACCGAGATTTAATGATCGGTATTATTGGATCGCTGGTAATTGCAACGATAGTATATGTTATAATAGCTGGACTAGTAACTGGCATAGCACCTTTTGATCAACTTAATAATGACCAACCTCTTGCTCATGCACTTAGTTTGAACAAGAGTAACGTTGGTTCTGCCATAGTTGCTACTGGAGCAGTATGTGGTATGACTACAGTACTAATGATGAATATTTATGCTACATCCCGTATTTTTTATGTAATTTCTCGAGATGGGTTATTGCCAAAAAGTTTTGCAAAACTTCATCCTAAACATGATAGTCCTTATGTTACTATCTTAATATTTTCTGCACTTGCTGCACTATTAGGAGGATTTTGTCCAACTACAGTACTTGTTCAGTTGTCATCTATGGGATCATTAATAGATTATATAGCGGTTGCTATAATAGTCGTATTGTTTAGAATAAAAATGCCAAATGCTACAAGACCATTTAAATGTCCTGCTGCATGTATCATTATACCATTTGTTTTAATAGCTTGCTTATATTTACTATCTATACAAATATTTGATAGTAACTTTAATTTGATGACTGCAGGTCGATTGCTAATATACTGGTTTATGATAATGTTTGTTCTGTATATTCTTAGATTGTTCTTTATGAAACGACAAGTTTAATTTGTATGAGTAATGCACTACAACCATTACGTGGTACTAAAGATCTACTACCTGAGGATTATATAATTCACGATTATATAATTAACATAGCAAAACATATCGGTGAACTTTATGGTTATCAAGCCATGAGTACACCGATAATTGAATATAGCAAAGTCTTTGACCGCACACTTGGAGAGACTTCTGATGTAATAAGCAAGGAAATGTACAGCTTCCTTGACAAGAGTGATAATAATATCTCTCTTAGACCTGAGTTTACAGCTGGTATTATTAGGGCTTTTATATCTAATAACCTACAACAAACATTACCTATTAAATTCTTTTCAACTGGTCCAGTATTTCGTTACGACCGACCACAAGCTGGCAGACAAAGGCAATTTCATCAAATAAACTTTGAGTATATTGGTGGAGAAGAAGGAGCCAGTAACGATGCTGAAACAATTAGGCTTTCATTAGATGTTCTCCAGGCTTTAGCAATAGATAAAGATACAACTTTAGAAATAAACTCAATTGGTTGCACTGCAACTCGTGCTATCTACCAACAAAAGTTGGTAGAGTATTTCAATGATTATAAGTCAGAATTATCAGAAGATAGCCAAAGGCGACTGATCAAAAATCCGATGCGGATCTTAGATTCAAAAGATGAAAATGATAAAAAAATAGTTGCAAATAGTCCGTTAATGTTTCGCTATTACAATAGCGAGACTACAAAATATTTTGATGATTTGCTAAAATATTTAGATTTACTTAATGTAAAATATACCATTAATCCAAGGTTAGTAAGGGGGCTTGATTATTATTGCCATACAACTTTTGAGTTTACTACTACCAAACTTGGTAGTCAATCGACAATTCTGGCTGGTGGGAGATATGATGGGTTGAGCAAAATTATGGGAGGTTCAGAGACAAAAGCCATTGGTTTTGCTGCTGGAATTGAAAGGCTTGCCCTAATGAGAGAATATAACATACCTAAAGCAAGACCGGTATTTATCCTGCCTATTAGCGACAATAACTTAGAATATTGTTTAATTTTAGCACATCAATTGCGTCAAAAAAATATTTCTGTTACCTTAGACGCTAAAGGAAAAATAGCCAAAAGACTGATCCGGGCTAATCTACAGAAAGCTAAATATGCCATTTTTATTGGTGATAATGAACAAATAAGTAATAGTTTCAAATTAAAAGATCTTGATAAAGAACAAGAATATCTATTGCAATTTGAACAAATTGTAGAATTATTAGTTAATGTATAGCTAATCCGATTGTGAGCGTTCACGGAAAAAAAGTACAGGACGTCTATTAGCGAGAAGGCGTGAGCCTAGAAGCATCCATTCTTGGTCATTTTTTTGGATTACCGCGTCGCTGCAAAGCGGTTCTGAGCCATGACGTTTTGTACTTTAACTTTTTTCCATGAATGCTAACAATTAGAAAGAAATATTTTATGGTTTCTACCAAACAGCAAAACTATCCATTAAAATCATATTTATACTCCTTAGCTTACAAATACCGAGTATACCTATCTAGCATTGCCCTTATATATATCTGTGCCGCATTACTTGATATTTTTGTCAGTTACCAAATTAGAGAAATTATCGATACTATTGCCAAGAATCCAAATAGCAATGTTACCCTACTTCTCTTATTATTTGTATTATATAAAATGATGCACCATGGAGTACATTTTATCGGTAGGCTTTTTGATATTAAATACAAACCAGTGATGTTGGCAGAAATCGTTGAATATGCCTACAACAAGACTATGAAACATTCTTTACATTGGTTTGATTCACATTTATCGGGAGAAATTGCCAGTAAAATCACTGATTTTCAAGATGGTATTATAACTGTCATCACTATTCTTTGTCGTGCTTTGAAAGATATTGTAGTTATTGTAAGTGGCATAATATTTTTGTGTACAATGAATTATAAGATAGCTGGAGTGTTAATTGTTTTTACTGTGGTGTATGTACCAATATTATCAGTTTTACTGACAAAACAGATGGAGCTGCAAGAAGAATATGTTAAGGCACGACAAGAAGCAGTAGGTATTATCAATGACTCTGTTGCCAATATTTTCGGTATTAAAATTATTGGCAATGTTTGGACAGAACTGAAACTAAAGCTCCTGCCTGCCATTGATCAATGGAAAGGTTGGGATCGAAAAACTCGGGTATATGATGCTTATTATGTAGACCTGACCGATAGTATATTAATTACTCTACTGGCAGCGGCTCAAATATGTGTAGTAGCATATTTATATAAAACTGGACAAATAACAGCTGGTGATTTTGCTGTTAGTATAATGATTACTTTTAGGATTGAATATGCGATTGATCAATTATTAGACAATATCGTATTTTCCATTAATCCTAAAATCGCTACCATCAAATCTTCATACAACTTTATTAATACTATCTCAAATGTCACTGATACAGAGAATGCTAAGTTGCTTCCTCCTATCAAAGGTGACATTCAATATCAAGATGTAACCTTCAACTATGGTAGTGGTGGAGATAATATATTTGACAATCTTACATTACATATCAAAGCTGGAGAAAGGATCGGTATAGTTGGTACATCAGGGGCTGGCAAAACTACCTTAATCAAATGTCTGCTAAGATATTTCAATTTGCAAAGCGGAACTATTTTAGTGGATGGATATGATATTTCTCAGGTAACGGAAGAGTCGCTGAGAAGCAATATTTCAGTAATCCCGCAAGATATTACGATGTTTCATCGTTCTATTCTAGAGAATTTGCAGCTGGCTAAATATGATGCTACTTTACAAGAGATTCAAGAAGCCTGTAAAAAAGCTAGAATACATGATGATATTTTGCAGATGCCCAATGGTTACCATTCAATAGTTGGTGAACGAGGGGTAAAAGTAAGCGGTGGGCAACGGCAACGAATTGCAATCGCTAGAGCTATTTTAAAAAATGCACCCATCCTTATTTTAGATGAAGCAACATCGGCACTTGACTCACCAACCGAGGCTCTAATTCAAAAATCTATTGATGAAATTTTGGAAACCACTAATGCTACAACTATAGTGGTTGCCCACCGTTTATCAACACTTCTGCACATGGATCGTATTTTAGTATTTAAGTGTGGCAAAATTGTGGAAGATGGTACTCATGCTATGTTAATTGCTAGAGGAGAACTATATAAAACTCTTTGGGATGCACAATATAGAGGATTTTTGCCGTATAATACGGATGTAACGTAAATAATTCGAATCTAGCTGGATCATTTTTCAACGCTTATTGACATAACAAAGCAATAGTTTTAAAATTTTTGCTTGACCAATAAAGCAATATATGTCAAAAAGGTCATATATTCATAGAATTTGGAACTTCTTTGAAAACTAAGCCGCTATAGCTCAGAGGTGGAGCACATCATTGGTAATGATGAGGTCGAAGGTTCAATTCCTTCTAGCGGCACCATATATCTCAAGGCTTACAGAATTGTGAGCGTCCACGGTTTTTTTTTGCTTATGATGATGAATAAAAAATCTGCTCGCCAAACGTCATTTAAATAGCTGGCATAGTTATCTCCCCTTATTTACTTGAGTGTTATTTAATTGTAGTTTTGATGCATTCAGTGGTAGTGCTTTATTAGATGAAGAATCTTTACTCATGAATCTTTCTATCATCCGACCTG
>JAJIYL010000051.1 GCA_020881195.1 Rickettsia endosymbiont of Pseudomimeciton antennatum
GACGAGTGATTAATACAACATCTCCAGTATCAAACAATAGTTCTTTGATCATTAGACTCTTATCAACAAATACGTCGCTATTAAGCAGCAATTTCTTAAAATCATCAGTACCAACTAGCATGGTTGGTTGATAATTAGCGTCAATTTTGTTTGTTTCTTCTATCATTTTGTTTTCACGTGTTTCTTCTAACTATAATATCATTATACTCCTTTTTTATTCTCCACTAATAGGTAATTAGCAAAATTTTTATAATTTTTTGTTTTTTTTATAAAAAAATAAACTGAAACATAGTGACAATAATATTAGGCTGCGATTGATAAAATTTTTATTGGTTTATTTTGAGCCTATTTTTTCTACAAAACAATGCAGATTTTTCGAAATTAGTCGTACATTATTTCGCTGGAATAATGCGTATTCCTGCAAAATTTACATTGTTTTTCGATTAAAAATATACTAAAATAACCTCAATAAAAATTTGTCGATCGCAGCCTATATTTACATATCATTATGTGTTTTTAGCTTTAACTCTATGAGTATATTTTAATATTAAATTCCCACTAATACATATTAATTATAGCTTCTAAATTTTCACCAAGTAGGTTCAGCGTAATGGAACGTACGAAAAACGAAATGCATGGCTTGTATCCATAATGGATATGCATTATTCGAGATAGTTACTTTTTGCATATTTGCACCTCAGTTAAAATAGCTAATTGCCTATAATACTGATCTATCAGTTTTATAGCCAATATTCTAACTTAATCCCCTTGTAAAATTTTGTCTATATTTTTATAAACAAAAGTATCCTTTTTTATTTTGTGTTTACTATATTATACTGGAAACTCATTTATAACCTTATTGTATGTCTTTTGAGCATCGGTAATTGATAGTTTAGAGTATATTTCTAAAGATTGTCTAGATTCATGACCAGAATAATTTTACAAGGGGATTAAGTTAGAATATTGGCTATAAAACTTATGGGTATTAGGATTATAGGCAATTATCTATTATAACTGAGGTGGTAAATATGCAAAAAGTAACTATCTCGAATAATGCATATCCATTATGGATACAAGCCATGCATTTCGTTTTTCGTACGTTCCGTTACGCTGAGCCATTTTACCTGAAGTAACTTCTGTATATGTTCGTTGACACTTAAATTATTCATAAATTCCAACCAAAATCAGAATAAGCAATACCTTCCCGCCAATATTTTATTGCTTGTTTTACGTATGGAACTAGATTATTAGGAAGATCATCAGTATTATACCATGCCAAATTGTCACATTTGTTAGGTTCCTTATTAATTACCTCTCCAACCCAATAATTGATTTCAAAAAAGAAAGCTATTCTTGAGTTGCCAGATGACATCTGATGCATAATATGACATAACTTTAAATTATTTTTTGCTAAATTTATACCTATCTCTTCTTTGACCTCCCTTATAATGCCTTCGATAGCTGACTCATTTGCTTCTAAATGCCCTGCTGGAACACTGTAATTACCATCCTGATAGCCCTATATCTTCTTAATAAGAGTACTTGCCCCTGAGAATTAGTTAGAAAAAGGTGCAAGTCAACTATTGTTTTAAACTTCATAAGAAACCAAATTAAATCTATAATATTACACTACTGTTTGTGCTAGAAATATTTTAATACTTTAAAAGTAATTTTTCATTAGTACAAAAAACAATTTTTATTGTAAAACTATTATTTATTGCAGTCCACATAGTGTTTCTTTTATACTTCTAGCTCCTTTATAACTAACCAGATTAGGTTAATTATAAGGACATTTATAAGAGTATATGTACATAATATAGTATTACTTAAACCTTATCCAAGACCTTTTTTGGTTAGCTACAATTAAGGCAATTATGAATTATTTTTAATAATAAAATTAAATTGTAAAAAAGTAAATAGTATTAATGTTGTAATAGTTTTACTTGTACTTTCCCTGTATTTAAAGTATTCTTTAAATTTTGGGTCGTACGGATGAGCCGCACTCTTAATTTTGATGTGCCTTTTTATAACGGTAAAGGGGTTCTAGGGGATAATCCCAGAAATTTTTGATTTGAGAAAAAACTGAGTTTTTTTCTTAAGATACAAAATTTTTATAATTCTAGAGAACAATTATCGTTGCCTAACGTTCTGTCATTTTACCTAGCTATTTTAAGGACTACTTATGTTTAGGCTCTAAGAGATTAACATTCACTTTACCCATTCCTCAGACTTTATTGATTATATATTCATATCAAATCAAACGTAAGCATTCGCGAAAAAAAGTTAAAGTACAATACGTCATTGCGAGGAAGACCGTAGGTCGACGAAACAATCCATAAAAGTAACCAAAAATTGCTTCGTCGGCTTACGCCTCCTCGCAATGACTGAGTGTTGCAAAGTAGCTCCTCGCAATGACATCTTGTACTTTAACTTTTTTTCTGTGAACGCTCACAAAATCATTTGACTATATTACTGGTGCTAAACACTGCTCCTATTTCTTGATCTCTTACTAAATCAGTAACTTCAATCACCTTTGCTCCTATAAGTTTAGCTTGAATCTGTTTATTGCTAAGTTGAGGATCATTCTTTGTTACGGCAATTATTGACGGGCAAGTATTTTGTACTAATTTATTATAGTCATCAAAACCTTTAAGTTGAGGTAACATAAGTACTTTATCAACAAAACTTAAGCTACTTAAAATTTCTGCACGTTGCAACTGATTATGGATGACTTCACGTTTTTTATAATTAGTAATAGTTTCATTTGGTTCCAAAGCTACAATTAAATAGTTTCCTTGAGCTTTAGCATTACGTAAAAACTGTATATGACCATAATGCAATAAATCAAAACATCCTCCAACTAAAACTAGTTGATTATTTTTTGAACATTTTTGCAATAATGTACCATTATAATAAATTATTTTTGAGTGATTATCTTCAACCATATTCAAATTTTCCAAATCTTTTTAATTTTTTGAAGTATTTCTAAAATTAATTTTTAGCTCCTGTTCTAAAATGGCAACTAAATCATCAGATGATTTTGATTGCCATCTATTAGCAACGTAATAAAAATGATAAGGACCGCTAATCGGTGAAGATAGCCAAATTTCCTTAGCAGCTGAGTGTTTATTAATAACAAATATGCCTTGGTTGGTAGTTAGAGTTAAAATATCACCCTGGAAATCAATATCTATAAGGCAATCCTTGTCTTCTGTCTCAATTATTTCTGCAATTAAAGATATTGTTTGTTCAGCTAATTTAGCAAATTTAGTATTATCCATGCTTAAGGTTCCTTCAAAGTTTTACGATAAGCCTTAACGTGCTTACTATGATCATTAAAATTATTAGAAAAATTATGCCCTCCCGCACCGTTACCCACAAAATATAATGAATCAATTTTAGCAGGATTTACTACAGATTCTAGAGATTTTACTCCAGGACAAGAAATAGCTCCAACTGGTAAATTAGCAATATAATATGTATTATAAGGCGATTGTATTGCAAAATCTTTTTTAGTTAATGGTCTTGTTAGTTTATCTTTCCCAAGTGTTATAGCATAAATTGTTGTTACATCTGATTGTAGTTTCATATGTTTTTTTAGGCGATTTAGAAATACAGCGGCAATCGAAGGTTTGTCGGAGTTTAAGCTAGCTTCCTTCTCCACAATGGATGCTAAGATCAAGACATCAAGGCGGGTTTTTAATGGAGAATTAGGTGATAATTTTTCCATAGCTTTATCGAGCTGTAAGGACATTAATTTTCGCATTTTATCAATGATTTGCTCTTTCTGATCACCATATGAAAAAAAATAGGTAGATGGCATTAAAAATCCTTCCGGAATTGTTCCTATAATCTCTCCAACTAATCGTTCTTCGCTATTAATTTTTTTTATTATTTCATGGACAAGCATACCTTCAGGTATAATCATTTTATGAATAATTGATTTGCCACTGGATAATATCCTTAAAGTTTGCATAGGAGAAATATTTTGAGTAAAAATATATTCCCCACTTTTTATAGAATGTTTTAACGAATATATTTTCGCCAGAAAGGCAAATAAAGAAGGATATTTAATGATGTTATGATCATCTAATATCATAGCAATTTGATCAGTTGACAATTTAGGTTTGATTATTACAGTCTTATTTTCCACAAGTGAACCAGGTGTAAATAAGTAAAATATACAAAAATTGATTCCACTAATTAGTAGAATCAATGTGATAGTTACGAGAATAAATTTTATTTTTAGTATTTTTTTTAACAAGGTACACCTAATTGGAATTAGAGAAATTCATAGGATTATAATCTATTATCACTTCATACTTATTGTTATTATAGTTTTAATATATCACCAAATGTGTTATACCAAATATATTATGTTTATACAGGCATAAGTTCTTTTTACAAATTGTTTTAACAGGCATTATACTTGAACTATAGGACTTACGCTACATATAACTATATCACACAGACTTAACCAGGACATTAATGTACTTATGCAGGGATGACACCACAATTAGTATGACACCTTTTTTATTGTACTATAAACAATGATTTTTACTATAAAATATAATTTATGACAAAATGCATAACAAAAACAAAGCAGGAAATTTATAATAATAGACCGACTTCTCCTCATTTAACGATATATAAAAAACAGATAAGCTCTGTTTTGTCTATTTTACATCGTATGACGGGGATAGGTTTATTTTTTGGACTATCGATATTGGTATGGTGCTTTATTTTATTAGCTTTTAGCAAGTTTAATCCTGAATATTTACAGTACTTTAAATGTAGTTTATTTAAAATTCCTCTAATATTCATAAGTTTCGCCTGGTTTTACCATCTATGTAATGGGGTGCGTCACTTAATTTGGGATAGTGGACATTGCTTTTCAATAAGAGCTATTAACTTTACGGGCTGGTTTGTTGTAATAGCCTCAATAGTGATGACATTAGCTTTTTGGTTATTATAGTAATTTAACTTATGGTCTCTATATGAATAATAATTTAAGGACAGATTTGGCAAAAGCTAAAGGAGTTGGTTCGGCAGAGAGTGGTTCTAGTCATTGGTTACATCAAAGAATCACTGCTATTATTTTAGCAATTTGCTCTATTTGGCTAATATTTTTTATTAAATGTAATATTGGCAAGGATTTGACTCATTTTGTTAGTATTTTACAGAAACCTTACAATATTATTCCTTTGGGAATATTGGTTATTACCACTTTCTATCATTCAATGCTTGGTATGCAGGTAATAATTGAAGATTATATTAGTTGTATCAAGCTTCGTATTGGGTTAATTATATTTTTGCAAATATTTTGTATTATAACGATTGGATGCTTAGTGGTAGCATTATTTTATGGTATAATTTGAGTGATAAATAGCAAAGGGAATTTATGAATGTCTAAATCTTATAATATTGTCCATCATCAATTTGATGTAGTGGTAGTTGGAGCTGGAGGAGCTGGTCTTAGGGCAACTTTTGGTATGGCAAAAGAGGGGTTAAGTACGGCTTGCATTAGCAAGGTTTTCCCAACTAGAAGTCATACTGTGGCGGCACAAGGTGGTATCAGTGCTTCTCTTGGCAATATGGGGCAAGATGATTGGCGTTGGCATATGTACGATACTGTAAAAGGTTCGGATTGGTTGGGTGACCAAGACGCGATTGAGTATATGTGTAAACATGCCGCTGAGGCGGTACTAGAGCTTGAACATTATGGGGTACCTTTCTCGCGAACAGAAGAGGGAAAAATTTATCAGCGTCCCTTTGGTGGTATGACGACAAATTATGGCAAGGGACAAGCAGCTCAAAGGACTTGTGCTGCGGCAGATCGTACTGGTCATGCCATATTACATACTTTATATCAACAGGCTTTAAAAAATAAAGCCCAGTTTTTTATTGAATATTTTGCCATTGATTTATTAATGAATAATGGAGAATGTGTAGGGGTAGTTGCTTGGAATCTTGATGACGGAACAATACATTGCTTCCATTCTCACTTAGTAGTATTAGCTACTGGCGGATATGGTAGAGCTTATTTTTCTGCGACAAGTGCTCATACTTGTACTGGTGATGGAGGTGGGATGGCGGCAAGAAGTTCTATTGCCTTGCAAGATATGGAATTTGTCCAATTTCATCCAACTGGTATATACGGGTCTGGTTGTTTAATTACAGAAGGTGCTAGAGGAGAAGGGGGATATTTGGTAAATTCTAATGGCGAAAGATTTATGGAACGATATGCTCCAGCCGCTAAAGATCTTGCTTCACGAGATGTGGTCTCAAGAGCTATTACCATGGAAATCAGAGAAAATAGGGGGGTGGGTGAGCATAAAGATCATGTATTTCTACATTTAGATCATTTATCACCGGAAATTCTGCACGAACGTTTACCGGGTATTTCGGAAACAGCAAAAATTTTTGCTGGTGTTAATGTTAACACTCAGCCAATACCTGTGCTACCAACAGTACATTATAATATGGGGGGAATCCCAACAAATTACCACGGGCAAGTTATTGACAAAGATCAAGATAATCATCATAAAATTATTCCTGGGTTGATGTCAATTGGCGAAGCTGCTTGTGTTTCAGTACATGGAGCTAATCGGCTAGGATCGAATTCCTTGCTTGATTTAGTGGTATTTGGTCGGGCAGCGGCGAAGAAAGCTGCTGAAATTGTTAAAGTGGGTCAACCACATAAGGTTCTACCTCAATTGATATTGGATAAAATAATTAGCAGATTTAATGGTATACGTTATGCTAAAGGAGAGATATCAGTAGCTAGCTTAAGACTCAAAATGCAAAAAATTATGCAAAATCATGCAGCAGTATTTAGGACTCAAGAAGTTCTGGATCAAGGAATAGAACTGATTGACCAGGCACGAAAGGAATATGCCAATATTCAGGTCAATGATAAGTCATTAATATGGAATAGCGATTTGGTTGAAGCACTAGAACTAGCTAATTTATTAGACCAAGCAGTAATTACTATGCACTCTGCCGCCAATAGAAAAGAAAGTAGGGGAGCTCATTCTAGGGAAGATTATTCAGAGCGTAACGATGAGGAGTGGATGAAACATACACTCGCTTGGATTGATGAGCAAGGTAATGTCAAGCTGGATTATAAACCGGTAACTCTTACAACTTTAACAGATGAAGTAGATGCAATTCCACCAGCTAAACGAGTTTATTAATATAAATTATGCTGAATTCAATAAGACTATGCCAAGCTTTAAATGAGAAAATATGTCATGATTTTGCAGGAACAATAGGTGTTATAGATAATAGTATTGGATTAATAAAAACTATAGATTATCAAGAAAAAGCTACTAAACTGATTCAGGATAGCACCAATAGACTTATAAGCTATTTAGAGTTTTATCGTTATTTATATTCTCTACCTTCTGAAGGTAATAAAACTTCTATTGCAGAAATTAATAGATTAGCTACTAATTTTTTAAAATCAAAAAATCATAATATTGAACTAATATTTACAAGGTTATATAACACATCCATTAATGACCATATAGCCCAGATTATTGTCTGTTTAATTGTTATAGCGTCTAATAATATATCCAAAAATAGACCTCTTGCAAAACTCGCTTATGCTGAGGAATTTGAAGGAGACGCTTCACCTCGAACCGCAGCGTACTCTAATGTACGTGAGGATTCGAGTACCGCATCGACGTACAAATTACCAGCAGAAGTAGAGTTTTGCAAGAGGTCTAATGCTATCATTAAAGTTGAACTAGAGATACAACATGATAAATTTACTGGTATAAAAATTGTAGTAATAGACACAAATCTCAAGCTTAATCCGGATAAAGCGGATATTTTGCTTGGAAAAAGAATTATTGAGGATGTATGCTCAAATGATCTGGAAAATGGGAACAGTAAACAAGGGGTGAGCGAGCAAAACGTAGATGAACTATGTGAGTACGCGAATACCTCGAAGTTTTGCGGAACCAATTCTTCAAAGCATTCGAGTATAACTATAGAAAATGTTCACGAATATTACACTTACTACTTAATTACAGAATATGGTTATAAGCTATTGGTTACTCCGTTAATCGATTCAGTGGAGTATAATCTTCTGCTTTGAAGTATAGACTAACGTCATTGCGAGCGAACGTACATGAGCGTAGCAATCCAAAAAAACGATTAAAAATGGATTGCTTCGTCGCTACTAAAGTAGCTCCTCGCAATGACGCTTGCGTTTAAAAATCGTCATTGCGAGCGAACGTTTAGCCAAACCAATCTATTAAAGTAAAAGTAATAGCATAATGTATGACTGTAGCAAAGATTGCCGCAGCAATATCATCTAGCATAATGCCAATACCACCTTTAATATTGGCATCAAGCCAATTTATTGGCCATGGCTTGATGATATCAAAGAACCTGAATAGAGCAAAAGGTAAGGCAAATAAAAAGATAAAATTTATTAGTTGTGAACTTAAATATTTTGTAAGCTCTGAATAATTTATGAAAAAAACAGAAAGACAACTTAATATTATTGTTAGCATTTGACCAACAACCTCATCAATCACCACTTCTTTTGGATCATCTTGCTTACTATATTGTATACTCAAATGATTTGAAGAATTGGCTCCGTAAAACTTCGGGGTATTCGCGTGTTCACGTAGGGTTACTACGCTCCGCTTGCTCACCCCTTGTTTTACGTTCCAATTCTTCAAATCATTTGAGTATATATATATTGAGGAAAAATATGTGCCTAATATAAATAGGAATAGACAGGTCAAAAGATTGATAATAATGAGACTAATAAGTTGGGCTTGTAAAATCGTGAAATTATTAAATGAAAAAATTAGTTGATTATTTATGGAAAGATACATGATCAAGTAGCACAAAGGGAAAGCAACTAAAGAGCCAAATGTACCAGGACAATATTTTATTTTACCTACATAGAAAAAAGTTACAATAAGTTCTGCAAATTTATGTTTATTAAACATAATAACCCTGCTTAATTTAATTTATCTAATTCAAATAGTTGGTGTAAGCAACGTATAGTTTTTTCAGTGTCGAGGTCTTTTATTATGATAGAAATTTTAATTTCCGAAATTTGTATCATTTTCACTAATATGTTTTCTTTTTCCAGTTCAGTTAATACTATACCAAGTAAGTTATGATCATGTTTAATGCCGTGACCAATAATCGATACTATAGAAACTTGGCTATCAATAATAAAATTATTTATCTGATTAGTATTTTTTAGATCATCTAGTAAGTGCTGTAATTTATTTTTATCAGATAGTTGGATAATAAAACTATATTGTCTATTTTCTTCAATATTTCCCATTAATTCTAGGTGAATATTATAGTCAGAAATGAGGTTACATATCTTAGAAAAAGTTAATTGAGCGGAATTTACTACTAATTTTAATAAATTTTTATTGGAAGTAATGCCGGTAATTTTTCTATTTTCCATAATTTTTTCTCTAGATGTTATTAGTGTACCGTTACTTTTATGATATAATGGTAGTGAGAACGACGATAAAACGCGTATAGGTATGCTATATCTAATAGCTGCTTCTAAGGATCGAGGGTGCAACACTTTCGCTCCACAAGATGCAAATTCCAGCATTTCCTCAAAACTAATCTGTGATAATTTCTTTGCCCCAGGAACAATCCGCGGATCAGCAGTAAAAACTCCCTCTACATCAGTGTATATATCACATCTATCCGCTTGCATAGCAGCGGCAATTAACGAGGCGGTAGTATCTGAGCCTCCTCGACCAAGCGTTGCCAACCGATTATTATTGGTAACACCTTGAAATCCAGCAACTACCGGGATGATGTTTTGCTTAATACATTCTGTTAATAAACTAGTAGAGATTTGTTCAACCAAAGCTTTGCTGTAATTATCATTGGTTAAGATTGGTAACTGCCATGCTAGCACAGATCTTGCATCTATGCCTTGTTGTTGTAGCTCAAGGGCGAGTAAGGAGGCTGTTACCATCTCTCCGCTACAAAGAGCGGTATCATATTCCGCCAATTCTGAATCGGTCTTAAGACTAGAAACTTCATTGCATAAAGTAACTAGCTGATTGGTAACACCAGCCATAGCCGAAACTACGATTACTAGTTGATTACCATGCTGCTTTTCCCACTTAATAATTGGAATGATTTCTTTTATTCTTGCAATATTAGCAACGGAAGTTCCGCCAAATTTCTGAACTATTATTGACATAAAATCTGATTAGTATCATTCCCACGAAAGTAGGAATCTATATCATACCACATTAACTATTTTATGGGTTCTCCTAATAGAGAATTCTACTTTACCTGGAACCAAGGCAAATAACGTATGATCTCTTCCAAGCCCAACATTTTTGCCTGGATAAAATTTAGTACCACGTTGCCTAACAATTATATTACCTGATATGACATATTGCCCATCATATTTTTTAATACCTAATCTACGACCGGCTGAGTCTCTACCATTTCTAGAACTACCACCAGCTTTTTTGGTTGCCATCTATAATACCCTTAAATAAATCCCGTTATAGTTTAGTAATGTCTAATATTTTCAGTTCAGTTAAAGCCTGTCTATGACCATTTTTCCGACGATAATTCTGGCGACGTTTTTTCTTAAAAACAATAATCTTATTATCTCTAAACTGGTTAGTAATTTCAGCCGTAACGAGAGCCCCTTGCACTATTGGCGTACCGATAAAAGATGGCTTGAAATCTTCACCAATCATCAACACCTGATCAAGTTGAATTTTTGCACCTCTCTCACCGTCAATTTTTTCTATTTTTATGACAGTGTTTTTGCCGACTTTATACTGTTTTCCGCCTGCTTTGACGATTGCGAACATGAAAAATATCCTAAACTAAAATTTAACAAAACTAAGTCGGCATTATATTACCACCATCTATTTTAGTCAATGGAAATTCGCAAATAAAAAAGCGAGCAAATAGATTTTCTATAAAATAATCTATGTACCTTTATTGACACGAGCTATTAACTATGATACATATTATACAATCAAAAATAGTGCATCAGTAATTTGGTGTGTAATATAATAATTATATTTTTAATTGATACATAGTATTTTGGTGTCATTACGAGGAGCCACTTTAGTGGTGATGCGGTAATCTACCTTCTGGCGTCATTGCGAGCGAACATATGTGAGCGTGGCAATCCATGAAATTTGTTGTATGGATTGCTTCGTCGGTCTTAGGACCTCCTCGCAATGACGGCTGAGAGCTGTGTACTCCTCGCAATAACGGTGTGTTGTACGTCATTGCGAGACCACGCAAGTAGGTCGTGGCAATCCAGGAGATGGCACATTAGGAATAACGAATTATTTTTTTATAAGGGTGTAAGTATGGCTAAAAAACAAAAATTATTAAGAAACTTGCTGACCGGCGTGTCAGTTGCCTCTATCATAGCAAGCATAGGGGGAAACAACGTGGCTTTTGCTGAGGACGCTCAGGTTGGTGTTGGTGCTAAAGATCTTAGTGTTATTTTGGCTGCTCGACTTGATGCGAAGCCTACAGATTGGGTAATATTTAATGAGGATGGTGGTCGACTTACAGTCGATGGGGGGTCTCCTGCAGCAATACCTGGTATAAGTGTGAGAAAGGATGGTGCTACTATCACAATAGATAATAATATTACTATAGGAGAGATATTAAATGACGGTAGCACTGTGACTGCTACCATTAATGCCGGTCGTGAATTAACATTAGGTGAAAACAATCATACAGGATTAGGGGTTACAACGCTTGATCATAGAGGTTCTACACTTATATTACAAAATGGGGCCACCATCAATAGTGATGTCGTTGCGAATGTTGATAGTAATGGAGTATTAACTTTTGAAGGAACTGGTATTAGTGCTGGAGCAATAGGTACTGCTGCTGCTAGTTTAGCAGAGATTAATATAAATGGTGCTGCAGTGGTTACATTACAGAAAGACGTTTTTACTAGAAATCTTAACTTTGCTGTCGCCGGTAGCGAGGTGCAAATTGCTGGTAATTTTGGAGGAGGCGGTGGAGTTGCCGGTGAAGTTGATTTCGGTGCAGCAGGAGGAATGCTAACGTTTAACGCTGCACTGGATAAACCTAAGACATTTAATTCAACAATAGTTAATGGCGATAAGGGTATTTTAAATGTTCGGGGTGACCTCACAGCTACCAATGCACATATTGGCAAGATTAATGCTATAAATATTGGTACTGCTCGTGGTGGTGGTGTTGGTGGTGCTGATCCATCTAAGCCTGGTACCCTGTCAATAAATGCCTCAGCTGGTAATGTTGATCTTCTTAATGAGGTAGATGCAGGTCCAAGAGCAGCAATTACCTTCTTGGATAAAGAGTCGAGATTGAAATTATATATAGATGATACTGCTGGTGCTGATAGGACTATAACCTTCCATAAGGACTTGCCAGGATTTGCTGGTGGTGGTGGAACCGTGGTGCTACAGGGTACAAATGCTAATACTTTAACTTTACAATCTAATGGTGGTCCAAAAACTCTTGGAACAGATGCAGCAAAGCTAGATGAATTGCAGGTGCGTGGTAAGGTGACTATCAACGGAGATGGTGTTAATAAACTTGATATACATAACATTAATGCATTAAGCATTATTAAGGATGCAGTATTTACCGATGAGAGTGGCACCTCAGCCCAGATTGCTAATGTTCATATTGGGGCAGGTGGTGGTGCTGCTGCAGGTCGAGCAATTTACATACTAGATGCAAAATATGCTAATGTGGATATTTTAAATGGTAAGACAATTACTTTTGATGATGCAACTGCTCAGTTAACATTAAAAAATAGTGCTGCAGATAACAAAATTATAACCTTTTATAATGACTTAGAAGGAGCTGCTGTTGGTGGTGGAGTCGTATTGTTGGAGAGTACAGATGCTAACACTTTAGTTATACGATCTAATGATGGTAGAAGAACTCTTGGAACAGCTGATCGTAAGATAGAGGAATTGCAGGTGCGTGGTAAGGTGGATATTGCAGGTGGTAATACTATTAAGCTTAATGTAAGTAATACTAATGTATTAAACATTATTAAGGGAGCGGTATTTACCGATAGGAGTACTACTTCAGCCCAGATTGCTAATGTTAATATTGGAGCAACTGATGATGCTGGTACCGGTAAAGCAACTTACATACTAGATGTAAGATTTGCTGATTTGGGTATTTTGGCTCCTAATGATGCTGGTAATAACAACATTACTTTTAAGCATGCAACTGCTCAGTTAACATTACGAAATAGTGATGATGTAGCAGATTCCAAAACTATAACCTTTCATAATGACTTAGCAGGATTTAGTCGTACTGTAGCCCCTATTGTTAATCATGGTGGAATCGTATCGTTGGAGACCACAAATGGTAAAACTTTAATTGTACAATCTGTAGATGGGACAAAAACTCTTGGAACAAATGCTCACAAGATAAGGGAATTGCAGGTGCATGGTCAGGTGACGATCAAAGGAAAGCCTGCAATAATGAAAGATGGGGCTGTTGTTGCTGGTGATAAACTTGATGTCAGAAATACTCTGCTATTGAACATTATGAATGGTGCAACATTTACTGATGAAAGTGCTACCTCAGCCAAGATTGCTGATATCCATATTGGGGCAGATGCTGGGGCTGGGGCTGGTTTAGGTCTAGCAACTTACGTATTAGATGCAGTACATGGTAACTTTGGTATTTTGAATGCTAGTATAATTACTTTTGATCATGCAGCTTCTCAGTTAATATTACGGAATAGTCATAAGACAGAAGACAGAACTATAACCTTTGATAATAGCTTAGCAGGATTTAATGATCCTACTGGTGCTGGTGGTGGAATCGTATCGTTGGAGAATACAAATAATGGAACTTTATTTGTACAATCTGCAGGTGGGACAAAAGCTCTTGGAATAGCTGTTCGTGGTAGACCTGCTCGCAAGATAGGGGAATTGCAGGTGCGTGGTAATGTAACTATCAGAGGAGAGGTTGGTATTAATAAACTTGATGTCAGGAATGTTAAAATATTGAACGTTATGAAGGGAGCAATATTTCTAGATGAAAGTGCCACCTCAGCCAAGATTGGTGAGATCAATATTGGTGCAGATGGTGGTGGTCCTCTTGCTGTTGCTGGTGTAGGTCAAGCAAATTACATAATTGATACAAAATATAATGATAATGTTGAGATTTTAAATGGTAAAACAATTACTTTTAAGGCTGCAGATGCTCAGTTAACATTACGGAATAGTCATAAAACAGAAGACAGAACTATAATCTTTCATGATCACTTAGCAGGATTTAGTAGTGCTGTAGCCCCTATTGTTGATCATGGTGGAATTGTATCGTTGGAGAGCGAAAATGGTGGAACTTTATTTGTACGATCTTCAGATGGGACAAAAACTCTTGGAACAGCTGCTCCTGGTGGTCACAATATAGGGGAATTGCAGGTGCGTGGTAAGGTGACTATCGCAGGAATAGATGCTGCAGCTGCAACAATTCGTACTCCTGCTAATAGACTTGATGTCAGTAATGCTAAAATATTGAACGTTATTAATAGGGCAATATTTACCGACGAGAGTGCTACCTCAGCCCAGATTGCTACGATCAATATTGGTGCAGATGATGGTGTTTTGCCTCCTATTGGTGGTATAGGTCCAGCAGATTACATACTGGATGCAGCTTATAATGAATTTACTATTTTAGCTAATGCTGCTGATCAAATTAATTTCTTACATGAAGATGCTCAGTTAACATTACAGAATAGTGCTAATGATAACAAAACTATAACTTTAACAAGGGATTTAGACCCAGGTGTTGGTCGTGTAGATCCGAAGACTACTAAAATGATTGGTAAAGGTATAGTTCAATTAGGGTCTGGTGTTGTTGATAAAACATTAACGATTAAGGCTGGAGCTGCAGGTGGAGGTCTCCAGAGTTTAGGTACTAACGCTCATATCCTAAAAGAGATAATTATTACTGGTGCTGGTCAAGTTGTAATCCAACCTACCATATATGCTAAGACTATAAAATTAAATGTAGATCGGCTAACAACCGAGAAAGTAGTTAATGGTAATATTGAATTTGCAAAAGACACTGCTTTTGTGGCTAGTGATAACATAGTAGGTGATATCAATTTTTTTAATAAGGCAGGTATAGTTACGCTAGCAAATGATAAGACAATCACTGGTAAAGTAGAGGGGAATAATGCAGGCACATTAAATTTTGCAGGAATTGGTACAGTAACTGGAGATATCGGTGAGGATGGTAAACCTTTAAATGTTATTAGTCTTAGTGTTGGTAATGTTGCATTACAAGGAAATGTTTTTACCGAAAATCTTAACTACTATAGTACTATTGGTGCTGATGGTACGGTTATTGCTGCTGTTGATGCTGACAATAAAACTGTAACAATTGGTGGTAATTTTAAAGGAAAAGTTAATTTTAATGCTACTAATGAGAACATTTTAACATTTAACGGTGTTCCTATTGATCCTACTACTGGTGATCCTAAGTCTTATATTTTCAATTCAGAAATATTTAATGGTAATAAGGGTACTTTAAATGTTCAGACTACCCTCAAAGCAACTCATGCAAATATTGGTAATATTAAGATTATAAATATTGGTACGAATGCTGCTAATCATACTCTAGCAATAAATGCTTCAGCTGGTAATGTTAATCTCCTTGGTCTTGCTGGTGCAGAAATTAATTTTAAGCATGCAAATTCGAGATTGGAATTAGGTGTTATTGGAGCTAGAAACGATCATTCCATAATTTTTGAGAATGACTTACCAGGGCATGCTGTTAATGGTGGAATAATATTTATGGCTGGTGTCGATGGTGCTACTTTAACTGTACAAGCTAATGGTGGTAACAACTCTCTTGGAATGGTTGGTGCAAAACTAGGACACATCGCAGCTTTTGGTAAGGTGATTATCAGAGGAGATGATGGTGTTAATAAACTTGATATTAGGAATACGGGAAAATTAAGCATTGTTCATGACCCAGTAAATGCTACAACATTTACCGATGAAAGTGGTACTTCAGCTGCGATTGCTCGAATCGATATAGGACAATCTTATGATGGTGCTGGTGGTATTGGCACTAATGCTACTGGTTCAGCAACTTACGTACTGGATGCCAAACATGCTAATATTAATATTTTAGCTAATGGTGATCAAATTAATTTCTTGCATGAGGATGCTCAGTTAACATTACAGAATAGTAGTAATGCAAGAGACAGGACTATAATTTTAAACCGTGATCTAGACCCAGGTGCTGGTGGTGTTAATGGTAACGGTATAGTTGAACTTAACTCTGTTAATCTTAACAGAAGTTTGACGATTAGAGGAGTAGGTAGAAACTTAGGTACTGCGGCTAATAGTCTAAAAGAAATAATTTTCTCTGGTAATGGTAGTTTTAATATTGACCCTGCTATTCATGCCAAAAATGTAAAATTAAATGCAGCTGATGTAACCTTGGGTGATGTTAATAGTCGTGTTACCTTTGCTAGAAATACTACATTTAATGTTGGTAATATCACAGGTGATGTAGATTTTAAAAATCATGGAGGCACAATTAATCTGGAAAATAATGGGAGAATTGCTGGCAGTGTAACTAGCACCGGTGGTGTTGATGGAACTTTAGTGTTCAAAGGGATTGGGGAAGTAACCGGCAGAATTGAGAAGTTAAAATTGTTAAGAGCAGGTGCCGGTAATGTGACATTAGCCGCTGGTAATCATAGCATTACTGAAATCCAGGGTAATGGTGAGCGAAATTTAACTTTTGCTGGTGGTTTTAATTTAGAAGGTGGCATTAACTTAACTCCTGGAATGCGGGCAGTTGGTTTAATATTCAATGGTGCTGGCAGCATTAGTGGTGGCGTCGGAACAGGTAGTGCAGTTGGTAGTATCCAAATTAGAGGTGGTACTGTCGCGTTTGGCAGTTCAATTAATGCTCAAGATATTGATATATCAAATGGAGCAACTGCTGAGATTGTTAAACATACGATTGCTACGAATATTCAAGGAGACGGTAGGGTTAAATTTAATAACAAAGAAGAGCTGATCCTTGATACCCCAATAAGCATCAATACTATGGAAGTAGCGGGAACGAATGTGAGAATTAACAATGCAGTTTCAGGTAGTAATATTCGTTTCTCTAACTCTGACCCGGTAACTTTAACCTTAGGTGCAGCAAGTACCGTAAATAATATTGAAACAGTTGGTGATGAGGTGCATAGTATGGCATTAGCTGCAGATTTTACCGCTACAGACAATATTGGGTCAGAGAGTAACCGATTAAAAGAGATTAAATTACTAGGTGATCATACATTTACCATTAAGGGTAATAGTATCTATTCCCCTATATTAACTACAACTGATAATAGCGGTAAAGTAATATTCAATTTGGATGATAGCGTTGCTTATGGCAACCTAGGGGAAGAGAAGGTTAGATTAGCTGATGTAACTTTTGATAGTAATTCTAAGGTGAAAGCTGATGTTTATTCCAAGAAAATAACCATTAATGCTGATAAAGTGGCAAGTTTTGCTGGTACTAATGCAAGACCTATATCAATACCAGGAATACCAAGGTTATTGAAAGAGTTTACCTATAGCACGGAGATTGTTTCGGAAGAGATAAATGCTGAAAGCTCATCCAAGATGCAATTTGATAATGCAGTGTTGATTAAGGCACCAATTAATGGTGGACAGGTGATATTAGCAGATAATGTATGGTTTAAAGAAGAAGTAAAGTCAGCCACCTCTGTAACCTTCGCTCCAGATAAGTATGTAATATTAGAAAAAAATATTGCGGCTTCTAACATTGAAGCCAATCAAGCTACGATAATTATCTTGTCTGAAAAACAAGCTATCACTGGTGAGTTAGCAGCTAAAAATTTAACAATAGATCTTGGAGCTAATCAATTAAAATATGCTGGTAATGCCAAACTGACAGGAGAGCTAAAATTACACAGTTTCTATGACTCATCAAAGTCGGCGGGTGGTAATATAGAAATTCAGAGTAATAGTAAATTGGATCTATCACAACTAGACAATTTGGCTATAGTAATAGTAGGACGGAGTAATATTAACAAAATTTCTGATGCTCCTAAGCATGTTCTGATTTCGTCAGTTGATACCAATGGTATTAGTGCCTTGGATCCAAATAAAATTACCTTGGATTCATCAGGTGAACAAAACCGCTTTGTCAGGTGGACTATTGATACTAGTTCTTTAACTCTGGATGCACAGGAGAGTTCTCCGCAGGATGAAAAGGACGTTTCTCCGCAGGATAAAAAGGAAGTTATCGCGGATCGAGAGGACATTTCTAAGGAATCTTTAGAGAAAGATTTTGCTGATAAACCTGAAGAACAAAAGCATTTTGTTAACCAATTGGATAAGGCAAGGGAAGCAGATCGCAATAGTGATGCTGCTGAGTTTAGAAATGAACTTGGTCTAATGGAGAAAGATGCTGCTGGGCAGGCGGTTGAGAGATTATTGTCTAGTAATGAAAATCCAATAGGAGAGAGTATTGCAAAAGACCTAATAGTATTTAACATAATTGAAACAATGGTGATAGACATTGCTAGCCAAATTACTTCAAGGTCTATGAATATGCAGCTTCCTGCGAATATGCAGGTTCCTGTAGGAGCGGGTGATGATGATAAGATGATGTATGGAGTATGGGGTAGTCCATTTTATAGTATCGCTAACCAAAAAATGCGAAAAGGAGTTAGTGGTTATAAAGCTAAATCAGCTGGTGGGATAGTTGGCTTTGACAGTTTAATAAATGATGACTTGCTAGTTGGTGCAGCTTATAGCAGAATTGACACAAAAATGTCTCATAAAAATCAGAAAATTGGCGATAAAACTAGTGGTAAGACTAATGTCTTCTCGGTATATGGTTTTTATAAATTCCCAGCTAATTGGTTTGCTGAAGCAATAGTATCATATGGCATAACTAATGTTAAAAATTTGGAAGGACGCATAGTTCCAACTGATGTGAGAAGGATTACTACTTTAGATACAGTTGTTGCTAAATATAAATCTACTTCTTATAATGGTCAACTACTTGCTGGATATAGTTATCAACCTTCTGAAAAGTTAATTATTACACCAACCATTGGGTTCAGATACTCACAATTTACGGATTCTGGTTATACGGAAACTGGTACAGCATACCAAAAACTAATTGTTAAGAAAAGGTCGTACAATAAATTTGAAGGTATTTTGGGTCTGAGAACTGCGACAAACATACAACTTGACCAAATGTTGTTAATACCAGAATTGCATGGTTACGTTAATTATGACTTCAAAGGAAAAACACCAGTAATTGATGCAAGGTTAGGTGGAATGGATGAACCATTACCGATCAAATCAGTTAAACCTTCTAAGGTCTCCTTTACTGTTGGTACTGGTCTAACTGTGAAATCCAATATGATGGAATATGGTGTTACCTATAATGCCCACATTGCCAATAAATATATTGGTCATCAAGGTAGTTTGAAGGTTAAAGTGAATTTCTAAGGAGTCAAAATTGGATTGCCAAGCGTTATTGCGAGAAGGCGTATATATGCCCCAAGCGTCATTGTGAAGAGGGCGTATATGTGCCTCAAACGTCATTGCGAGGAGGCTTAAGCCAAGAAGCAATCCGTATTTAATCGATGCTATGTGTGTTTATGTCATGGCAACTGTCATAACATAAACACACTCAGCTCCAGAATCTTTTAAGATTTTAGCACATTGGTTAATTGTAGTTCCAGTGGTCAATACATCATCTACCAATAATATTTTTTGACCTATAATTTGATATTTTTTATTGAATATAAGACTATTTGATAAGTTTTTTTCTCGTTCTTTTTTAGATAAAAATGTTTGGGATTTGGTCCATCTTGACTTAATCAAAACATCCGGACTAAACGGTTTTTTGAATATTTTGCTGATTTCTAGAGCCATAATCAAAGCAGGATTATACATTCTAAACAATCTCTTGAACCTATTCATGGGAACTGGAATGATCAAATCAATGTCTTGAATTTCACTATGATATTGTCTATAAAATAATTTACTAAAAGTTTTGGAAAGAATAGTTTTATCTTGATATTTAAAGGCATGAATTATTTTTTTGCTATGCTCATTAAATTTAATTAAACTACGAGATTTATCATAATAAGGTTTATGTTGAAAGCATTTTGCACAACACATATTATCTAAAATTGATATATCTAATCTACTACCACAAATAATACAGTAGGGTTTTGTAATAAAATCAAGTTTCTTCCAACAATTTGGACAAAAATCTTCTTTAGTTTCAGTCATTTCAGTACAAGACAAACACCTTGCTGGCAAAATGTAATCTATAAGATAATTATAAAATCTACTAATTTTGTCCACGTAATAAAGCAACTTTTTAAGCGATGTCGAATATTGGATTTACCGGCCTACGAAAACATGGATTTCTAATACTAGACTCATCTGTTGACTCGATAGATACACAAGGGCTTTTAATCTCATAAGGAGGACCAGCTGTGCATGATAATAATTGCAAGAGCATAACAAAAAACACAGAGAATCTTAATAGTTTTGTAACAATTGTCATTTAAAATTAATTTTTTACCTTATATTTTATAGATAAATTAACCTAATTTGTAATATATCTCAAGTATATTTGATAAATAACAAGTATTATATATAAAATACATAATAGCTTGTGGTATTTTCTTGATAACCCATATATACTCAAGAATCAATAAATCAAGGAAGCGATGATAAATATACCCTTTAAAGAAAGACCCCCTTATGCTAAAAAGTATAATAGTTGGCGTATTAGAATTTTATATTCGATAATTATTGGTTATTCGACATTCATACTTTGTCGTCAGAATTTTAATATTGTAATGCCTGCTTTAATGGAGCATTTCGATGTAACAAAAACTCAACTTGGTTGGATTTTAACAACCGCCTCTATATTTTATGGTGTAGGAAAGTTATGTAATGGATTCTTGAGTGATAGATCAAATGCTCGTATATTTATGGTGGTTGGTCTTGCCTGTGTAGGTATTATAACATTGTTATTAGGTTTTGCTTCAAGTATCACATCTCTTGGTCTTTTGTGGATTCTGAATAATTGGTTTCAATCCATGGGCTGGCCGCCTGCAACACGTATGTTGACTTATTGGTATGCTTCTAAGGAATTAGGAACGAAATGGTCTTTGGGAGCCACTTCTAATCAAATTGGTGGAGCAATTACTATGATAGTGTGTAGTTATTTAATAGACTTTTACGGTTGGGAATCAGCGTTTATAATTCCCGGAATAGTTGCATTATTAATATCATTATTTTTATTTAATAGGTTACGTAATTCTCCTAATGAGGTTAATTTACCTATAGTGGAAGAGTATAAAGAATGTGCTATATCTCTTGATAGTGATTGTGATAATTTATTAACGACTCAACTAATAAAAATTGTATTTTGTAATAGGTTAATGTGGTATGTGTGTTTTGCCAATATGTTTGTCTATATCGTACGTTCTGGCATAATGTTTTGGGCTCCTGTATTTTTGTACGAACTAAAGAATGTTACTATTACTCAAGCTGGTTGGCAAGTTGCTTCTTATGATATCTTAGGTTTAATTGGTGGTATTGTTGCTGGGTGGATGTCAGATAAAATATTTCAAGGACGACGTGGACCAGTTGGTTCAGTATTTATGTTTGCTTTGGCTTTTACTATCATTTTATTTTGGCAAATACCAAATGAGAATGAAATATTTAGTATAATTACTCTTGCTTTAGTTGGTTTTTTTGTAGCTGGACCGCAAGTCTTAATAGGTATTGCTACAGCAGATTTTACTAATAAACAAGCTGTTGGTACGGCTAATGGTCTTTCAGGTTTATTTGGTTATCTTGGTGCTGCGTTAGCTGGTGTATGTGTCGGTTGGATTTCTGATAATTTAGGCTGGAATGGTGTTTTTTTATTTTTTAGCCTTTCTGCTTTCTTAGGGGCAATACTTTTTTCTTTAACTTGGAATCATAGTTCTAGAAGAATTGCATAACCATGTTACTTAGTTGTACTGTCAGAATTTGCTTGCCAAAAATATATAAATTTATATAAATGTTAATAATAAATTAATAAAGGTTTACTGTGACTCAAGAATATACATTTTCAATGATTAAGCCAGATGCTACGAGAAGAAATATAATTGGTAAAATTAATTCTTACTTAGAGAATAAAGGGCTGAAAATAGTAGCTCAAAGAATGACTATTTTAACTAGAGATCAAGCAGAAAATTTTTATGCAGAACATAGATCAAGAGCATTTTTTAATAGTTTAATAGAGTACATTATTTCCGGTCCAGTTGTCTTGCAGGTGCTTAAAGGGGAAAATGCTGTTTTACAAAATCGTAAAGTAATGGGAGCTACTAATCCAAATGATGCTGAATTAGGTACAATTCGAAAAGATTTTGCAGAGAATATTGAGGCTAATAGTATCCATGGTTCTGATAATTTAGAGAGTGCTGAAAGAGAAATAAAAATTTTCTTTACTGAAAAGGAAATTGTAGAATAATTATAGTCATTATGCAATATAGTGTTGTAGTTATTGGTGGTGGTCATGCTGGTTGTGAGGCAGCGTCAGCTTCTGCACGTCTTGGTGTAGATACTCTTTTAATTACTCTAAAACTAGATAATCTTGGTGAAATGTCTTGCAATCCTGCAATAGGTGGAGTAGCAAAAGGTACTTTAGTAAAAGAGATAGATGCACTTGATGGACTCATGGGTAAAATTATAGATCAAGCTGGTATCCATTATAAAATGCTTAATGAAAGCAAAGGACCAGCAGTTTGGGGACCAAGAGCTCAAGCTGATAGAAAGCTTTATAAAAAATCTATGTATAATGTTTTGATAAATCACCCAAATTTGACAATTTTATGTGCATCTGTAGAAAATATTGAAATCCACGACTCTAAAGTACAGGCATTAATCTTAGATGATGGTACGCGCATTGCATGTCAAAAAGTTGTGTTAACTACAGGCACGTTTTTATCCGGACTCATTCACATAGGAACTAAAAAAATCCCATCGGGCAGAATAGGTGAAAAGCCGTCATACGGCTTATCTAACGCATTAAAATCTTTCGGTTTTTCTCTTGGTAGGTTAAAAACTGGTACTCCTCCAAGAATAGATGGAAGAACAATTGATTATAACGAGGTAGAAGTGCAGGCTGGAGATGTCGTACCACGTCCTTTCTCCGAACTCACAGATTCTGTTAAGATAAAGCAAATAAATTGTTTCGTTACTAGAACAACTGAGCAAACTCATGAAATTATTAGGAATAATTTAAATAAATCAGCTATGTATTCTGGACAAATTAAGAGTATAGGACCAAGATATTGTCCATCCATCGAGGATAAGGTTACTAGATTCTCTAAAGCAAGTCACCAAATATTTTTAGAACCCGAAGGTTTAGACGACCATACTATATACCCAAATGGTATATCTACATCGTTACCTGAAGATATACAATTAGCATTGTTAAAAACAATCCCTGGTCTTAAAAATGCTACTATGTTAAGACCGGGATATGCAATAGAATATGATTATGTTGATCCAAGAGAATTAAAAGTAACGTTAGAAACAAAAAAAATTAAGGGATTGTATTTAGCTGGTCAAATTAATGGCACCACTGGCTATGAAGAAGCCGCGGGACAAGGAATTATGGCTGGCATTAATGCAGCCTTATCGCTAAAGAATCAATCAAATTTTATTTTGACCAGAGCAGATGCCTATATTGGTGTTATGATTGATGATTTAATTACGCTTGGTACAATAGAACCTTATAGAATGTTCACTTCTAGATCTGAGTATAGGCTTTCTGTTAGGGCAGATAATGCAGATTTAAGACTAACTCAAATGGCTATAGATATTGGTATTACATCTGATTTACGTAAAGAGATTTTTAGCAAAAAGTGTGACGATATTCATAAAGCAAAAAATATTGTCAAAACTATTTCTTTAACTACTACTAAGTTAGCTAATCTGGGTGTGTCTATATCACAGGATGGTTCATATAAAACTGCCTTTGATTTATTAGGGCTACCAAATTTTGGTGTCGATAAAACAATAGAGATATTTCCAGAACTTATTTCATTAAATAGAAAAATTCTTCATTATCTTTGTATTGAATCAAGATATTCTTCTTATTTGATTAGACAAAATGCAGATATTCAATTATTTAAAGAAGAAGAGTTGGAATTATTAGATGATGACATTGATTATTTTAAAATACCAAGTTTGTCTAGAGAAGTGCAAGAGAAACTCCATTATCATAGACCGGCTACTATTGGTGCGGCTAGAAGAATATCTGGAGTTACTCCAGCTGCTTTAATAGCAATTATAATTTATATAAAAACAAGATATAGAAATTAATGTATGACTGTCATAATGTTCCACGTGAAATATTGGATGCCCTTGAAAAGTATCAATCATTAACATTGAAATGGAATAAAACTATTAATCTTGTCTCTTGTAATACCGAGTGTGATTTTTGGGTAAGACATATCTTAGATTCTTTACAGTTAATGAAGTACATAAATGATCAAAATGTTCATCTAATAGATGTTGGTTCTGGTGGTGGATTTCCAGGGATAGTATTGTCTATTGCTGGAATAAAAAATGTTACTCTAGTAGAATCTGATATGAGAAAATCTATTTTTTTATTGCAAGCTTCTAAAATTTCTAGTAACAAAGTCAATGTTATTAATCAACGAATAGAAGCTATTAAGTTAGATTGTGATATATTAACTTCTAGGGCTTGTGCTCAGTTAGAGAAAATATTTGTTTATACTAAACATATTAATGTAAGAAATAAGTATTTATTGTTTAAAGGTAAGCAGTATCAAAAAGAAATTGAAATTGCTAAAAAGAGGTGGTCTTTTTGTCATTCTATATATGATAGTGAGACTTCTAATAATAGTAAGATTCTAGAAATTAGTAACATATATGACAAAAATAGTTGCGATAGTTAATCAAAAAGGCGGAGTTGCAAAAACTACAACTACTGTAAATTTATCGACAGCTTTGTCTGTAATGGATAAAAAGATTTTGGTAATAGATTTAGATCCTCAAGGAAATAGTAGCACTGGCTTTGGTATAAGCCAACAGGACAGAAAAGTTACTATTTACCAGGTGTTAATTGGTTCAAAAACGATTGAAGAAGCCATAATACAAACGAATATTTCAAATTTACAATTAATTACGGCTAACACTAATTTATCTGGTGCTGAATCGGATTTATTAAGTATAAAAAAGCGTGAATATTTATTATCAGATTTATTAAATAAGTTAGTCAGTAAATATGACTATATTATTATAGATTGCCCTCCTTCTCTTAACCTGCTAACAGTTAATGCATTAGTGGCTTGTGATTATGTATTAATCCCTATGCAATGTGATTTTTATTCATTAGAGGGATTAAGTCATTTGCTAAAAACAATTGAAATTGTAGAAAAGAATTTAAACCCAAAAATAAAAATTGCTGGTATTTTATTTACTATGTATGATAAACGCAATCGGTTAACTGAGCAAGTAGAAGATGATGTTAGAAAATGCTTAGGGAAATTGGTGTTTAAGACAGTTATTCCACGGAATGTAAAGCTATCTGAAGCACCATCTTACGGTCAGCCAGCAATTATTTATGATCATAAATGTACTGGCTCTATTGCTTATATAGAACTTACAAAAGAGATTTTAGGTAGAAATATATGAAAAACAAAAGTTTAGGCAAAGGGTTATCAGCTTTGCTTGGGGAAGAGGTTTTTACTGTAGAGAAAGATGAGTTAGTAAAAATTATAGATATTGATAAAATTGAAGCTAGGAATAATCAACCAAGGAAAAAATTTGAATATGATAAAATAAAAGAATTAGCTGACTCCATAAGTAATAATGGTTTGTTACAACCAATCATTGTTAGTTCAATTAGTGATGGGAAATATAAAATTATAGCTGGTGAGAGACGTTGGCGTGCTTGTAAGGTAGCTAAGCTTACTGATATCCCTGCTATTATAAAAGATTTAGGGGATAAAGAAATTATCGAAATAGCTCTAATTGAAAATATTCAAAGAGAGGAATTATCAGTTATAGAAGAATCTGAAGGATTTGAGCGGTTAATAAAAGAGTTTGGTTATACACAAGAGCAACTAGCAGAAAAACTTAGTAAAAGTCGTAGTCATATAGCTAATTTATTAAGACTAAATCAATTACCGCAATCTATTAAGGATAAAATAAACGAAGGACTTTTAACTATGGGGCATGCAAGATGTCTAATTAATCATGAGCAGGCTGAGGTAATAGCTAATCATATTATTGAGAATGATTTAAGCGTTCGACAAACTGAAGATATAGTAAGAAATTGGTCTAAAAATGAATATACAAAAACCCCAGAACATGATAAACGTATAGGAAAAAGTTTTCTAAAAGAAAGTAGTAAAGAGAATGATCTACAATTATTAGCTAAATCTTTGTCAGAAAGGTTTAATATAAAAGTAACTATTGAAGACTACCCAATTGGTGGAAAATTAACATTTCACTATGGTAGCTTAGAAGAGCTTGATTCAATTTTGTCGAGGTTAAATTAAATGCAAATTTTTCTAGATAGTGCTGATGTTAAAGAAATTGATGAGATTAACCAATTAGGTATAATTGATGGTATAACTACAAATCCTTCCTTGATGTCTAAGACAAAAGATGATTTTGTCTCAACTATTGCAGAAATATGTAAGATAGTAACTTTCGATGTTAGTGTTGAGGTACTTGCAAGCGATGTTGATACTATGATTAGTCAAGGTAATAAGATCCTAGGAATATCCAACAATATTGTGATTAAATTACCTATGACATGGAACGGTATTAAGGCGTGCCAATATTTTGTCTTTAAAAGAAAAAAAGTGAACATGACATTATGCTTTTCTGTTAATCAGGCACTTATCGCTGCAAAAGCCGGAGCATCTTATATATCACCTTTTATCGGTAGACTTGATGATATAGGTCAAAATGGTATTAGTTTAATAAGCGATATAAGACAAGTATATAATAATTATCAGTATCAAACAAAAATCCTTGCTGCATCTATAAGAAACCCTAACCACGTTTATCAATCTGCTATGTATGGGGCTGATGTTGCTACAATGTCTGGTAAAATTATCAAACAACTATTAGATCATCCACTAACAAATTCAGGTTTAGAGATTTTTAATAAAGACTGGACTAAATCGGGGTTAAAAATTTAAGAAAATCATATACTTGTATAACCTAAACATTTATGCAAAATTGCCAAGTGAACGAGCTTACAGCTTGGTTATGGTAGAAAGAAGTGGTAATGTTAAAGCACAGGTTATTGAAAAGGTTAATATAAAAACCATAGAAAAAGCAACGATGAATAATATAGCTATCGGTTCGACAATTTTATCTGATGAATGGAACTTTTATAAAGTATTGCAAAACTTCTATAATCATGCATGTAAAACGTAATTCTGGGGTGAATAGTTAGAGCTGTTTAATAACATTCTTGTAAATGTCGCAAAATATTTGGCATATAAAATTTTGGTAAATTCTTATGAAAATTGAATCATTAAGCAATTTAGAAATATCGTTTAATGAAGCTTTATCAAGGATAGGAAAAGCTGTACTAAAAAATGATGACATGATAATTGAAAACGACGATAAGGCAAAACCATTTGTAAAATGGGTAGGGGGGAAAAGAAGTTTAATAAAAGAATTATCGACAAGGACACCGCAAACTTATAAAAGCTATTATGAACCATTTGTAGGAGGAGGATCACTTTTGTTTGCTCTTGCTCCAGCTAGTGCGACTATATCAGACATAAACCGAGATTTAATTATTACATATGCTGTGATTAAAAATAAACCTCAAGAATTGATAAAGCTACTGGCAAAACATAAAGTAAATCATTGTGAAGAATATTATTACAAAATCCGAAAACAGTTTATTCTTGATAATGATATGGAAGTTGCTGGACGTTTTATATATCTTAATAAAACATGTTATAATGGGCTTTATAGAGTCAATAACAAAGGTGAATTTAATGTGCCTATGGGGAGGTACAAAAATCCAGCAATAGTTGATGAGACAAATATAATAGCTTGTAGTAAATTACTACAAAATGTTGATGTAAAACATCAAGATTTCAGCAAAGTCTATCCAAATAAAGGTGATTTTGTTTATATTGACCCTCCTTATCATCCTATAACTAATGCATCTTTTACTAAATATACCAAACTTGATTTTATAGAAACAGATCAGATAAAACTTTATCAAAAATGTAAAGAGTTAAACGATAAGGGTGTATATTTTATGCTTTCAAATTCTAATATTCAGTTTATAAAGCAGATGTATAAAGATTTTTATATAGAGATTATTGAAGCACCCCGCACTATTAATTGTAAAGCTAATAAAAGGAAAAATGTAGAAGAGGTTTTGATTAGAAATTATGAATAAAACACAAGGTGGAACAATTGCAAATAAAACAGGGAATGAACTTGATACTAATTATCTTTCAATATAGAATTAATAGGATTAACGATCCAATTCCAACTAGTGATAGACTTAACAATTTGAGGACTTGTTTCATATTTTAATATAGCATCCGACATTCTATTTAACACATCCTCCATTGAATGAAATAATTTGTTGTAAAAGAATTTTTTTTTATTTCCCACATATTCTCAGCAGGAATGTGGGGTATGGTTTAAAAAATTCTTTCCACCCCTCATATATATTATCATTTCAACTATTTTATAATTTCATTAAAAAAATTCTGTATTGTTTTTGTAGTGTTTTTTTGGCAAAATTCCCCAAAATTAACCTACAAAACAGTCTATTTTTAACCGTTTTTCACGGGGAGGAAATATGACAGAATCATTAATTTTTTCCGATGACTTAGTTGAAAATTATGATACTATTTTCTATAATATAGTCGGTAACTTCGTCCCCCCTGAATGGCAAAACCTTACTAATAATTGTGGTAAACAATTAAGTAAAACTTCTCGTCAACTTCTCTCTTTGGTAGTTTCTTGCATGAAAACTGATAACTACAACAATACACAAGAATTACAAGAAGGCTATCACTTCTTCGAGAAAGAACTAGGAGTTTGTCAAAGACGAGTTAGACAATGTCTCAGAGAATTAAAAATAAGTGGGTTCATTGATTTTACTTTAATTACTACGATCAAATATAACATAAAATGCCGCAATATTTTATGTATCAAACTCATTAAGAAATTTATAAGTTTTCGTAAAGCTAATGATAATTCTTCTCACTCTAATTATACAAATATTCAATCTAGCCATAAAAAAATTTCAACTCAGCAGGAAGAAAAATTTAACCCAAATGGCAAAAAATTTCCCCCACACAATATAATAGATAATAATATATCTATATCTTTATCTAGATGTGAAAAAAATGAAAAAAATTGTGGACAAAGTTTGCCAGAGCTTGAGTCAGCTAAGGAGCAAAACTTTAATTTGCCGTCTGAGGGAACAGTAAGAACAGGTGAACAAAGTTTGTCAGAGCTTGAGTCAACTGAGGAGCAAAGCTTTAATTTGCCGCCTGAGGTAACGGTAAGTTCAGATGAACAAAGTTTGTCAGAGAGTGAGTCAACTGAGGAGCAAAAATTTAGTTTGCTGCCTGAGGTAATGGTAAGCTCAGTAAGTAAAACGTCACCCTGCAATTCTACAGACTGCAATTCCGGCGATGCAGCTCTAACTGATGACGAGTCAGACTCAGATTCCGATTCAACAGGTGGAGCTTCAGGAAATAGTGGGGTTGAGCAGGAGCCAAGTAGGGAGTTATCAAGTTGGATTAGCAATCTTGCCAACAAGGCTAAAAGCTTGTATGCATCTAAGAAGCTAGAGGAGTTTCACCCATTGACCAAAGAAGATGGTGCTTTGTTAAGAATGAGAACAGGTACTGACTACGAGTTGAGTTATATTAACAAGCTGTTAATTCACCTTAGCAAGAAATATCCTGATCGTCCCTTTCCTTGCAAGCAAGCAGTACTGAATTACATGAAAATAGCTTTGATTTATGAACTGCGTAAATCAACTTTTGTAAATGACGAGAATTTTAACTTTATGGATGATGCTACCAGAGCAAGAGAAGCCCGTTTGAGAGCGGTAGAAGCAAATAAGGACACTTCGGAACTATGGCAGTTGAAACGCAAGATTGTTGGAGCTTTTGAGTCTGATACTGCTGATAAATTGCTGACTAGCTGTCGTTTTTTTGGAGTATATGACGATGAATACCAGATTGATTTAGGAGATATGTCTTTGTCAGAAACTGATAAAGACAAATTGCTTAATCAAGTGCAAGCGGTATATGGCAAGCAGGTTGAGCTATTGCATATTATTAGCAAAAACACCACTGCCACTAGCAATAAATCAGCGTCAGTTTATTTAGGGCTAAGTCAACTAGACCCAAAGTCAGTATGGTACAAAATAAGGGAATATTTGTTAAAGTCACGCGGTGAATTCATTGATCAAACCTGGTTTAGCAAGTTAGAAGCAATTGAAGAAGATGTGACCAGCAAGAAGATCACTCTTAAACCATCCAGTGCCTTTATTGGCTATTGGATTAAGAATAATTACTGGGGAGATTTAAGAGTGGCTTGCAGCAGCCAGAATTTTACTTTTGAGTTGCTGCAAGTCCGATAGAATGGCAGGATTGTAATAGGGGTTCCCGAAATAAAATGCATTAATACTTTTTGTGTTATAACAACAAAGAGAGAGGGTTTAAAAACAATGATTAACATTAATAAAACTATGCAAACCATAACAGGAAAAAGGATATTAAGTTGTTTTGATGTAGCTAATTACTTTCTGGTCTTAGTCGATAGAGAAGCTGGAGATACCATAACTCAACTAAAATTGCAGAAGTTGATTTATTTTGCTCAAGGGATCAGCCTAGCCTTATTAGATAGCCCCTTATTTAATGAAGAAATTGAAGCTTGGGAACATGGGTCTGTAGCTAGGGAGTTACGTAGAACATTTGGTAATTTCAAAGGTAGTGATATCCCAGCCCCTGGTGAAATTGATTTTGACTTATATGCTCGAGAAGAAAAAGCATTGATCTATAAAGTGTATGCTGTTTATGGAGAACACACAGCCTCTTACTTACTCCAGCTAATTCACAAACATTCAATTTGGCGTGATGCTATGGCTACGGATAACAAGATTATTAGTAAACAAAAGATGAGTGAATTTTTTAAAAGATTGATTAACACTGACTTTTTATTAATGTCACAAAAAGACGAGTTAATAATTGAAACTGCAGAAGATCAATGGTGGATGAATTATGATGGTAGAGTTTCAGCGGAAGATGTAAGGATTAATAAAATCTTGCAATCAATAGAGGAACTTAAAGCAGGAAAAGGGATCAGGCATGAGAAAATTAACTATTATGGCAAATAGAGCAAAAGACTAATTGTATTAAGCAAAAAAAGAATAATTACAAAGAAGTTAATAATATTCAAGAGTTAGTTAATGAGGATTGAAACCAAAATAAAACCAAAATAAAAAATTATTATGATTTATAAAACCTGATAGTAATACGGCTTACAAGTATACGAGTCTCTGACACTGAGTCATAAGGTTACACCCTAAACTACTAATTTATAACTATTTTGCTGAGATTCTTGGCAATTTTTGTCACTTTTTTACATTTTTTGACAAAAATTGTTCGTGAAATCACCCGGGGGTGCCTGCGTCGCAAAACGGGGTATAGGGGGCGTTTCGCGAAAATTTTTTTGAGGTAATTAATCACTTGTTATTAAAAATTTTCACTTTTTTTAGTTTTTATTTTACAAGGATTAGTATTTTTATATTGCTTGAATAAAAAATTTAATAATAATATAAAAAATAGAAAATAACCTATTGACAGCAATTACTAGTTGTAATACTATGCAAAACATAAGAGGAATTTTAGTGAATCAACTGGCAAAAAACCTGGAAATCAGGTATAATAAAGGGGATTACAAGGAATTTTTAAAGATGTCTATATGATTAAAAATTATGGTTTATTTGAAAGATATTTAGCAAAGATATCATCTAGCACCATCAGTAAGTTTGGCTCAATAGAGGATATTTCTAATTTTCTATTATATCTCTGTGAGCATGGTAACATTGTTATCGCAGCCAAAAAGGCTGGTTGTATTTCACCGCTTAGATTACACCGGGTTATTAATAGCGATAAATATTTAGGCAAATGTGTCAATTTAGCTTTAGCCATTGCGGTAGATCGAGCAGAAGGAGTGCTATATGATAGGGCAATTAACGGTTATGAGGAAGTGACGTATAACAAGGATAATCAGGCAATTGCTACTAAAAAAAAATATTGCTCTAAGTCGTTGCTGGAATATCTTAAAGCTAATTCTCAGAAATATCAAATAAGAAAGCATGAAGGTAGTAGTTTTGGGAAAAGTAGTAGTGGAACAGAGCAAAAGGTACAAACCCAAGAAATGGCAAAGATGATTGATATAACTAATTTTGAGATAGAATCTTATGGGGCAGAATATAGAATTGCCAAAGAATAGTAAGAGCAAAGTGATGAAAACTATTAGTAAAACCAACAAAGAGCTAGCTAACTCTAGCAGCATTGGACTTCTTTCGAAACTCGCTTATGCTGAGGAATTTGCAGGAGACACGGAACGCAGAACCGCAGCGTACTCAAATGTACGTGAGGATTCGAGTACCGGATCGACGCACAAATTACCAGCAGAAGTAGAGTTTCGAAAGAAGTCTATTAAATTTCCGGTGGAGTGGTCACCTTATCCATTCCAGTTGCCTTTGTGGAGGTATTTATATTCTGGTGGTAAGAAAGCTATAGCCATTTGGCATAGAAGGGCTGGTAAGGATATTATGGGTATTAATTGGATCACTGCTAGTGCTATTCGAGAAATTGGCATTTATTGGTACGTATACCCTACCTATAATCAAGCCAAGATGAGTATATGGGATGGTATGACATTATCGGGACGTCCATATATGTCATTTATTCCTAAAAGCATTATTGCTCGTAGTCAACAATATAAGCAACGGATATTATTTAAAAATGGCTCAGTGATTCAATTTGTTGGTAGTGATCGTTATGCTACTATCAGGGGTAGTGGTATTAAGGGAGCAGTTATCTCGGAATATTCTTACCATGATCCACGAGCTATGAGCTGCGTTATAGAGCCGATGGTAATTCGTAATAATGGCTGGTTGCTTTATTTGTATACTCCTTCTGATAATCCAAAATTAACACATGGTGAAGAATTATACCAGAAATACCAAGATAGTCCGGAAGTATTTTGCCAGATAAAAACTATTGAAGATACTACTGATCATGAGGGTCAACCATTAGTCGATAAGAGTAAACTTGATTCTGTTGACATGAGTAACGAAGAGATTCAAAGAGAGTTTTATTGCGATTTTGCTGCCTATCGTTACAAGAAAGCTGATCAAGGAGGTACCTTTGTTGAACAATTACGGCTAGCTGAAAGTCAGGGGCGTATTGGCTATGTGCCATTTGATGCAAGTTATCAGGTTAATACTTACTGGGATATAGGTATTGTTGATTATACGGTGATTTGGTTTGTTCAAGAGAAACAAGACAGTATAGATATTATCGATTTTCATATGAATAGGGGCAAAGATTTAGAGTTTTATCTTAATCATTTAAGAGCTAGACCCTATCAATATGGGCGTAATGTATTGCCGCATGATATGAGTCGAAGACAAATGCCGACTTTGGATACTCGATTACAACAAGCTAATGAGATAGCCGAAAAAGTAGGCTTCCCACCTTTTGCTATTGGTAGGAAATATTTGCGAGAAGAGATGATAACTAAAGCCAGAAATCTGCTAGGCAAGTGCCGAATAGATGCCGAAAAATGTCAGCGTGGTATTAACGGTCTTTATGAGTTTGATGCTACTAAAAGGGGCGTGCATTCTAGCTCCTCAAGAGCTACTGATATAACTGAGAGTTTTTGTTATTTATCAATGGACGTTAAGACTGGTAATGAGCAACAGCAATCACAATATAACATACTAAAATATCGTAAAGTAATGAATGATTATAATGCTTTGGAGAGGTAAATAGGATGGGTGGAAGTAATATAAATATAAACAGCAATAATATAGATGAGGTAGTATAATGCCATTTTGGAATAAGCCATGG
Source organism: Rickettsia endosymbiont of Pseudomimeciton antennatum (assembly GCA_020881195.1). Taxonomy (GTDB): domain Bacteria; phylum Pseudomonadota; class Alphaproteobacteria; order Rickettsiales; family Rickettsiaceae; genus Tisiphia. The sequence continues at coordinate 34,229 of JAJIYL010000051.1, forward strand.
AAATCAATTAAAAGTTCTATTAACAAGTATGTTCCTGGTGGTAAATATCTTACTGGTGATGATCTAGCAAGGCACAAACGTAACTATAATGAATCACGCGATCGCTATGAGAACTGTGTTAGGGAAGTAAAGAATACTATCAATAATCTATCTCGTGAAATACAACAATCGATGCATGGTTTACGTTCTCTAGAAGAGCAACAATACCAATATAGCAATAGAAGCTATGAGATGGAAAACCAGTTAAATCAATATGCTAGCCAATATGAGAGTAACTTAAAGAACATAGAAGTACAAAGAGCTAGGCTATCTTCCTCAGCTAAACAACTTAAACAATCTTTTGCAGCATTGCAACAGAAGGCTCCAGCTCTTGAAACAAGGATGAGAGAGGTGGAACAATTACCAGGTGTTTTCCAAAATCTCTACGACCGAGTAGCCCAGCAAAAAGAAAGTTTGCGAGGCTTAACCGAAGAAGAAGCAGGCAGTACAATTGCCAAACATCAGCAAGATGTTGAATTGTTAAAAAAGCAACGTCAGGAAATAGAAGAGAAAATACGTCATTCTATGAATGATATTACCAGGGAACATAAAAATATAAGTAGCGAAAAAGCAGAGCTTGAGCATCAGTTAGGTAACTATCAAGCAAGTCAAAATCGTCTGTTGCGAGATACTAGTAATTTTGATCAGGCAAGACATCAATTAATTAGTTGCATTGAACAATATAAACAACACAAAAACATAGAAGAACAAATAGCGGCTGATTATGCTAGTAAACAATCACATATTGAAGGTCTGCGAAACAAATTAAATGATTATAGTTCATCTGCTCAAAGACAATTGGATAGTTATGCTCATGATCTAAAGTGGCGTGCTGAGAAATATGAGAAATCAGCCAACATTACAGGTTTGGTACAGGGGATAACTCTTGGTGCCTTAACTTTTGGAGCTGGAATGGGACTCACATCACTAGGAGCAGGGGGAGCAGCCGGAACAGCTGGTGTAGTGGGAGGAACTTCAACACTTGGACAGCTAGGTTTTGGACTAAAATGTTTAGCTCCATTGGTTGGTATTGGTCATTATATGAATACATCAAATATTATGCGTAGACTTAGAGGGGGGATTGAACAATTTGATCTTGCTAATGACTATCAATACGATGGTATGTCAGGAGATTTAGACCAAATGGCAAGATACGGTAGATCAGGATTAGCAAAAATGCCGATACCTGAACTTGGTGGTTTAAAACAAGCAGTGGAGCATTTTAACATGAGGTCAGTACCACAATTAAAAGATTTACCACAATTATCTGAATCTCTGGGCAAGATAGTCTCACTTAAGGATATTGAAGGGTTAACCCTTGGCTTACCTAAAATGACTGCAGCTAGTGGTAAGAACTATAACTATGAGGTGTTATATGATAACGAGTTTATCAAGAAACTCAAGAAAGTGTCAAAGAAGCTTGGCGAGCCATATTTAAAGCCAAACTCAACCATACACCCAAACGCAACACGTAATATGGTGACAGCTTATGGCTGATAATGATTTAAATGAAAAGATTGAATATTTTGATAATCTCAAGAGCAAGCGGGAGAAATGGCATCATATATGGGATGAGCTGAAGAAATATGTTTGTCCACAAACTGAGAGTAATAAGGTAATATTTGATTCAACTTCTATTTGGTCAAGAGAGCAGTTAGCATCAGGTTTACAAAGCTTGCTGGTAAATCCAGCAATGAACTGGTTTAACCTTACTATAGTCGCTGAAAATGAAGAGCAGCAAGAATATTTAACCACCGCTGAACGCAATATGCTAGCCCAAATGCTAGAAAAAACCCTAATGGATATATTCAATAATCCGTCTTCTAATTTTTATAGTCAGATTCATCAGTTTTTTTTGAATTTATCAGCTTTTGGCACCGCGATATTTTATGTTGAAGAAGATTTAGAATTAACTCAAACTCTGTTCTTCCGTAATATTAATTTACAGGAATGTTATTTTGAAGAAAACAAGTTTGGCTTTGTTAATACAATGTATCGACTATTTAGTATGCCAATTAAAACTGCATCAGCTAAATGGGCAGAGTTTGCCCCTTTCAAGGAAAGGTTAGCCCGGAATCCTGATGAAATAGTAGAAATATTGCACATAGTTAGCCCGCAAGCTCAAAATCAGAAAAATAAAGGCAGAAAAGCAATAGTAACAGCTAGTCCTTCAACATCTAGCTCATCAATAGTTGAGTATAGCTCAGAATATATTTACCTAGCTGAACAAAAAATTATCAGTCAATCAGGCTATTCTTATTTCCCGTTTTTTGTAACGCGGTGGGTAAAAGAAGAAGGTGAAGTATATGGCTATGCTCCGGCTCATCATGTGCTACCTGATATTAAACTACTCAATAGTTTAAGACAAATTACCCTGAAAGTAGCCCAGAAACAACTAGACCCACCATTATTAGTGCCAAAAGATGGGTATTACCTACCACTCTATACTACGCCAGGTAGTATTAATTTTTACCGTAATGGTATGGCAGACAAAATAATACCACTAACTGGTATGGAAAATATCTTACCTACTGAAATAGAGCAAAATCAATGTCGCGATGCCATATACAAGGCATTCTATATCGATATATTCAGAATGCAAAAGGAAAATAAAGAAATGACTGCCACCGAGGTACAAATTAGGACGGAGGAACAATATCGTTTAATGTCCCCGATGGTTGGTAGAATCGAGAGTGAGTTGTTAAATCCGTTAATCATGGCAATATATCAAACGCTAATCAAATATAACAGAGTACCAATCTTAGAGGGAGCAACAATCCAGCCTGAGATAGAGATTGAATATGTTTCACCATTATCCAGGGTACAGAAAACATCAGCAATATCTAGTGTTGAGCAAGTATTAGGTTTCTTCCAACGAAGTGGTATCAGTAACTTTTTTCCTGAGATATACGATAATATTGACTGGGACAAATGTTTTAAACTATTTTTTGAGTTGCGAGAAGCCCCAAGCTCAATCCTCAAAAATGAGCAAGAACTATTACAAATCAGACAACAACGTAAGATGATGCAAATGCAACAGTTACAACAGCAACAAATACAAGGGTAAGGAAGAACAAATGAAAATATCAATTAATTCCTCATCCCCACCAAGTTTACTAACAAAAGAGCAATTAAAATCAATTTATTTGAAGCTTTTTAGTGGAGAAGATGGTAAAATAATATTAGAGGATTTAGCCCAAATAAGCGGCATATATCGCAGCAATTTTGTTCGGCAAGAAAGTGATTACACAGCCTTTCTTGAAGGACACCGGGCTTTGTTCCTATATATATGCTCGCAGGCTTCAGAAGATGATGAAGTTAATAATATTGATGGTGCTAAAAATACTAATGAATCAGATAAATAATGGCGATATTTAGTAATAGTTAGGAGGTTATATTATATGTTTTTATCAAAATTTCTTGATCCTAAGAATGATTTTTGTTTTCGCCAAATTTTTGGTACTGAAAAGAATAAAGATATACTTGTTCATTTTTTAAATGATGTCCTAAAGTTTGAAGGTAGTGAACAAATAACTAATGTGGAATTTTTACCAACTATCCAAGACCCTGATATTGCTATGTACAGAAAGTCTATTGTTGACGTGTTATGTAAAGATCAACATGGTAATCAATTCATAGTAGAGATGCAGGTAAGTGAACATAAAGGATTTGAGAAAAGAGCTCAATATTATGCTGCCAAAGCATATTCTAAGCAAATACTCAAAGAAGACGAAAACCATAAAAAGTTAGCAGTATACGCTAAATTAAAAGGAGTAATATTTTTAGCAATAGCAGATTTTGTGATGTTTGACGATAAAAAACATTGGAAATCAAAACATCGTCTTTTAGATGAAGAGAGCTACGCCAATGATTTAAAAGATTTTCATTTTGTTTTTTTAGAACTCGAGAAATTTAATAAAACTATTAATGAGCTAGAAACTATTGAAGAGAAGTGGATGTACTTTTTTAAGCATGCAGGAGAGAGTACATTAACCTTAACAGAAATAGAGCATTTAATAGGTAAGGATGAGATTATTAGAAGAGCCTTTGAGGCTGTAGACCAAGCTAGCTGGTCAGAAGCAGAACTTAATACTTATGAGGAAATAACTAAAGCCCGTCTTGATAATTTAGCGGTAGAGCAGCAAAAAATTGAAAATGCTGAAGCTAGAGGAAAAGCTGAAGGTATTAAAGAAAACGCTATAGCTATAGCAAAGAAAATGCTGAAAGAAGGCTATCCTATGGAAACTATAAGTAAATTAACCGGGCTAACTATTGAAGAAATAGAGAAGTTAAAAAAAGAAATGGAAAAGTTAAGAGAAGAATAAGCAGATGAGCAAAGAACTAATTGCCAATAACTATGAAACTAGCCCTACTACTTCTGGTAATGACTGGTTAGCTAACATGCCTGAGGAAATACGTAAGTCTGAGTCACTTGGCAAATTCAAGGATGTCTCATCTTTAGCTCAGAGCTATTTAGAGGCAGAGAAGAGCTTAAATCAGCGAGTCGCTGTGCCAAAAGATGACAGCTCTGATGAAGAGTGGCATAAATTTTACTGTCGGCTTGGACTGCCTGAAGACAAGAGATACACTGATAAACGATCCAAGGAAGATGAGGAGTATTTAACTCGTTATGAGGACATGTTTTACCAAAGCGGATTATCTAAAAGACAAGGTGAAAAACTGCTTAATTCACTATATGGTTTCTCGCAGGATTTACAAAAACAGCAACAAAATGCTATTGAGCAAACACGTCACTCTCACATTGATTGGCTGAAAAATACTTATGGTAATGCCTTTGATAATAAAATGACAGTGATGCAGGCAGCCTTGTCTAAGTTTGGTAGTAAAGAATTGGCTGGATTAATTGAAGATTCGCATTATGCACCAGCTTTAGTAGATTTATTAGTACGAGTCGGTGAAACCTTAAAATCCGACTCGTTAGTAACTGGTAAAGAGCTACCTACAATTAATAATCGGGACGGGGCATTAGCAGAGATAGAAAAACTTGAATCTGATCCTGAGTTTGTGGTAAAATTAAGAAGTAAAGATCATACGGGACATGAGCAAGCTGTTAAACGTAGGGAACAGTTATACAAAATTGCCTACGATAAAAAACAATAAGAAATAACGTAACCAACCAATCATTAAAGTTATGATGTAGGTGACAACTCATTTAAGGCTGCAACTTCGCAATAACCTATTATAAAAGAGCCACTAATAGCATATATACCCGAAGGGTCGTTATCTGCATAGCAGACAACAACCATCTTAAGTTTTTCTTGATTCGAGTATAAATGATATCGTGCTTTAAATATTGATAGATTATTTGAGGAGGAAAAATGGAACAAATAACAGATGGTCTTAAAGAACAATTTGCCAAAAATATCAGCCTAGTTATTCAACAAGAAGGTTCTAAACTACGAAAATGCGTTACTAATGGTACGCAGGATACCGAGGTAATTAGCTTTGAGTCAATGACCACCCATGAGGTAGAGAGCAGAACTAGGCACCCAATCGATCCTGATGATCATTTGCACGGGCATTATGCTGCTGATGGAAACCGTGACAGGCTAGAACAAATAGAATTTAAAATACCAACTATTTCAAGACGGTTTTTGACAGCTTCCGCCTATCATTGGAACGCTACTATGGATAGGAACGACAAGCTAAACCTATTAACCGACCCCTCCTCACATTTTCCTAAAATGGCAGGCTGGGCAATGGGTAGGCAACAAGACCGGGTAATTATTAACGCTTTTGCCAGTCCTGTCAGAGCAGGACGAACAGGTAACAATGTGATTAACTTCGATGTAGTTAATAATGTGGTGCCAGTAGGAATTAGGGTTACTGATACTAATTTTACCTTAAATGCTCAAGTTGCAGTTGCTGCCAACAGAGGTATCATTAACTCGAAAAGAGCCGGGCTAACGGTTGATAAATTAATAAAAGCTCATCATATCTTAAAAAAACGCTCTTTTGGCATGTATGAAAAATTATACTTGCTGTGTTCAAGTAACCAAATCTCAGACTTGTTACGTGATCCACAAATTACTAATTATGACTATAATAACGTTAGAGCTTTAGTAAGTGGTGAAGTTAATAGTTTCTTAGGATTTACCTTTATTACTAGCGAGATGTTGGGTGGTATATTTGATAATAGTGGGGATGAGAACCAATCTAGATATGCTGTTAAAGATTGTTATGCCTTTAATGAAGGAGCTATAAGGTTCAACACGGTCAGTGGTTCTAACAAGAAGGGCATTGAAGAGCTAGTACAATACCACTATGCCAAGGTATTATATTACAGTGAAGCTTTTGGAGCTAGCCGTGATAATGAACAAGCAGTAGTAGTAATTAAATGTTTAGAGAATTACGATCGTAGCAGTCATCATGGTGTATTGTGGAAAGAAATAGAGGATGTAAATCACAAGAAAGGTGTGCATAGTATAACAATGCCATGGCAGATGTTTGGCAATCAATGTCGAAATATAGATAATACAGAGGATATTGATACTAATGCTCTAGCAGTAATTGCCAACGACAATTTAGCTACTAGGGGACGAGGACTCGTCATGAGAAGAGCGGCAGCCGGTGTTGTTGCTGTTGATGCTGATATTGTTGAAGATGCTGACTTTGCTGGTGTTGTTGTTGAGAATGAGCATGAGGATAATGCATAAGTGTAACTACCGTGAAATATGAAATTATCAAGAAGGCAGTAGTACTACTTGGGTCAAATGTTGGTATTAGTAGCATTGGTGGTGGCAGGGTATCAAAAGCCGAGGAATTATGTGAGGAGTTTGTTAATCCTGCTATTGAAGATACTGTACTAATGGTTAAATGGTCATTTGCCTTGCGGAGAGTTGATAATATTGAAGCTAATAAAGATAATAGAAACAACTTCACCGAAATACCAGATATTAACGATTGCATTAAATGTGCAGTAATAGTGCCATCTAATCTACAATTTTACACAGAGGCAGGTAAGATTTACTTTAAGGGCGGTAAGCTTACCTCACTGTTTTACTACAGCAGAAACGTTGTTGATAATTTATTAGAGAATAATCGAACTATTTGGCAACAAGTACCTGCTAGCTTTAAGTTATTGGCGGCTTTGTCATTAGCCTCACAAGTATCATTTGCTATGTATTCGGACAGTGTGTTTACTGATGGATTAAAAAAACAATATTTAATCAAATTAGAAGAAACAAGAAGAATTTATGGGGTTGATTATAATTTAATTAATTCCGGCGAAGTGTAAATATTCTATGCAACAAGAACAATTTGTATACTCGCAAAAAAACAACTTCTCAGGTGGTGAGCTAACTCCGACCATTGAAGGTAGAACTGAGCTGGCATTGTATCAGAATGGTGTTAAGAAGCTGATTAACTTCATGTTGCTGCCGTCAGGTGGCATTATGCGTAGACATGGTACGCAATTTGTCCATTTATTCGATAATAATGTACCAAAGAAGATGGCAGCTGTGATGTTTTCAAGGAAATTATCTTACTTGTTGGTTTTCGAATCCTATAAGGAAGAGACTCGTTGCTTATTCTTTGTTGGTGGTGAGTTGTTATTAACTAGTAAAGTTATTAAGGACGATGGGCAAAATTTTCATTTTCGTCCTAAGGATTTTTCTTATGTAGTGTTTCAAGGAATTGCTTATATTTCCTTTGGTAACAAGAGACCAATCTTTAAATTCTCCGTTGATCCACAAATTGTCGAACAATTTTACCAACATATTGAAGAACAGGCAAGAAAGAGACAGGTAGAATATGGTGAAAGAGCTGAGATAGCTTCCAGTAGCAGCTATGAGCTAGCCAGTAGTTTTCCTGGTAAAGATAGGATGTTTATTATTGAACCGCTGAAATGTCAAGTTAACTATTTTACTGTAAGGCAAGCAGGACAAAATATCATACAAAAACCTTTTAATGAGGTAATTTATGGAGAGGAAGTAGATAAAATTAACGATACACTAAAAAATCTTTACCAACAAGCAGCAAGTTTATCATATAATAATAAATCTCCCATCTACCAAACCGAGCGAGAAACATTGTATTGTACTTCAGTGGTTACTTTTGAAAATCGGTTATGGTGCTTTGGGGTTAACAAAAATATTCATTCAATTTGGGCAAGCTATAAGGGAGATTTTAGTGATTTTAGGATGGCATATAGAACCTTACTAGAGGCTCGTAATCCTTTAACAGCTTTTTCGGCTACTTTCTCTTCCTCTACTTTTGATAATGTCCTATGGTCGGTGCCTTTTGCCGATGAATTATTATTAGGCACTAGTGATGGCATCTATTTAGTCAAAGAAGGAGATCGAGCTAAGGGGGAATTTGTCAAAATCCACAAAGAGATTGAGCTACCGATATCACCAATAAAGCCAGTACTGATTGGTAAGACCATCTTTTTTGTTGAAGGTAATGGCTGTAAAATCAATAGCTTATATTATTCACAAGAAAAAGGTGGCTTTCAGATATCAGACATCACTGCCTATGCTGAGCATATATTTGCTGGTGGCATCAGACAAATTGTCGGCTGTAATAGTCCCTTTTCAATGATAGTGGCAGTGTTAAAAAATGGTTCTTTTGCCAGTTTCATCTATTCGCATGATTTAAAAATTATGGGCTGGTCACAACATTGGCTGGGTGGTAATGGACAAGTATTAGGCATCACACCAATTTATGCTGAAAGTGCCGATATGTTGTATTTGCACGTTCGGAGAAATGATGATACTGGTGTAAGTAGCAAGGAATATCTGGAAGTGCTGCAAACTCGTTATTTTTCTGCTAAGCATTTTGTGACCGATAAAGCCGTTTATGCGGATTGTCATGTAAATATTCAACAGCCTGGAGAGAATGCCGCTTATCGGTCAATGATACAAGCATTAAAGGACGATAGTGCTTGTGAGTTCAGAGGTGATATCACCAAGCTAGAGCATATTGTACAAGCTCAAGCAGAAACTATCTTGAGACTTAAGTTAGATAATGTTGCTGGTTCTTTTAAATACAAAAACAAGCTAGTTGCTAATTATGATGAACATAGAGCCGAGATAGAAAGATTTTTACAAAAATATTATCAGAATTATTTGCCTAAAATTATGAATATCTTGGCGGTATCTTTTGCCTATCATCGAATATTCTCGCGTATTTATGCGGAATTAGACAATTTCTTTTTAAATAATCCTGAAAGCTTTGTGACAATCGAGCAGTTATTATATGATGGTGAGAGACTTGGTGGGGATATTATTGAAGCCATAGAGCTACTGAATGAAATCGATGTACCAACTATTTTAAGAGATGGTGGTTTGATGGAATATCTGCCTAATAGTGCTTTTTCCTTTCGTCCAACTATTTGTGTACACATAAAAAAGCTAAATACCGATCTAATTAAGTTAATTGCTGGTACAGTGCAAGATATTATGGCAACTGCCAAGCAAAATATTGATTCACAGTTTGAAGTAAGTAAAGAAATACAAGAGATGCGATCAGCGGTTAGCCATATCAATAAGAGAATATTGCTATATTATGCCCAGCATGATAGCGATAAAAAATGCGGGCTGCTAGTTAATTTAAAAAAGTTTTTTGCCAAAACTGGAGTGGATTTTTACCCAGAATTGCTAAATATTGCCCATCCAGAACTAACTAAATATATATTTGGTGAGCAGACTAAACAATTAATTAACCAGCAAATAACAGAGTTAGATCAACATAGTAGCAAGCAACAAATAGATAATAAATTATCAACTATTACTAATCAATTAATCGAAAAATTACAACAAATACATAATGACAACAAAATTAATGAGCTAACCAATTTTAAAAGACGAGAAGAAATAGTTACTTGCCTAAGAAGTATCATACTTGAGAAACCATTAAGTAAAGATGTTCGAGAATATATTTTGTCTGATAGTTTTAGTCAAACTATCGATAGGATTGTAGATGAAGTAACAAACAGAATTGCCCCGACAATGGCAAGAGATCGTAAGTTCTCATTATCGTCCTCTAGAGCATCAATATATAGTGAAGAAGATTATACTGATCCATTAGCGGGTAAAATATTTGAGCAAATGCAAGAACTCAAAGAAGGGCTGGCTTATTTGCAGCGTAATATTATTGAGTATTGTCAGTTAATTATGCCGAGCTTTCATCCGGCTTTACTGAAAGACATTCTTGAGGATGAGAAGAGCATAAAATTAGAGAAATATTTACTTTTATCCAAAAGATATTTTCCAGTTTTTAAAAAACTATTTCCTGATATTGGTGGTTATGAACTAAGTAATATAGCTCGTAACTGCCTGCCATCATTCCAGCAAATGAATATTGCCACTATATTACCAATCTTTCAGAAAATTGCTGTGTCTATTATTGGTGATGAAGAATTACATGATTTGAGGATTATTGATAATGAGTTGATTAAGCTAAAACATCCAGTAAGACATTTGTCGATAGGCTTTCCCTATTCTTCGATATTACAGACTTTTCCTCTGATATTTCCAGATGAATATGAACACGCTCCAAAAAAAGATGCGGAACTTGGCTTGAAGGTCTTTAATAGCAAAGGTGGTTACATTGAAGAACGGCTAGATAATGGGCAAATAGATAGACAACATATTAATAGTAGATATGTGGATAGTGATGCATTGATTAGATTGGTCAATGATAAGAAATATTTAACAACATCAACAGCTACGAAAGAAGTATGTGACTTATTTGCCACTCCTTATCAATCAGGATGGGTGAATTTTATTATGAATGGAGAAATTAAAACTGATATTGATGTTACTTTTAAGGTCGATAAACCTTATCCAGTTAGTATATTAAAAATCTATGCTAAGGCAAAGATTCTAGCAAATTATAAGGGTAATTGATGAATGAGCGAGAGACCCCTACTAATCGCGGGAGTCATAACGCCGACCGAGTTCCTCAGTCCATTTTGTCTTTGCTAGATAAGCACCAATCGGATAATGCCCTAATTCCCCAAAAGAATCGACTGCCAAAAGCAGATTTTTCAGTACATTACACAACTGATACTAGTTATAGTATAACATATTTTTACAACAAATTAAATAGATAAAAATCTTTAAACGGTAAAAAATGGCAAATTTTGATTTCCTAAATTTTTTCTCGAGTAAAGAGAGTATATTTGCTACAGGAGCATCTTTATTTAACACTTACGCCCAACTCAGGAGTAACAAAGAGAAAACCAAGCAAGCCTTATATGAGCAGCAGCATTTATTGAGGCAACAACAGGAGAATGTTAGGTTTGACCGTCAACAACTAATCGAAAGAACGGCGGAATATGGAGCAATATCAAGTTATCATGTCGATATGCTGAGGCAGGAGCAGTTATATAATCGCCAGCAGCTGGGATATAATATCCTGAAAACTGGTATTGGTATCACTGGCACTGATTCAGCTGGCTTGTTGCTAAGGCATATGGCTTATATGGATGAGATGAAGGCAAGAAGCGTAGAAGCTGAACATTTTCACCAAAGACCAAGATCAAACTTAAATACGGCAATGATTGATTTAAACAAGGAAGCAATTAACCGTAATATTAGTTCGATCAGGTCAGCTTCACCTTGGCAAACTATTGGTACAGTTTTAAGCGGGGTGTCTGATCTTGCTAGGATAGCAAGAATTAATGAAGGGACAACAGAGAAGTAAAAAATAAGAATACCGCAAAAATAATGGCAACAGCTATTAGTGGATGATAAAAATCTGTTATATTTATAGATATAACTAAATAGTGACTAAAAAAGATGAAATGGCAAGTTATAGCGGGGATAAGTCAAAAAATTAATGAAGAAGCTAAAGGCTATTTGATACGTAAACTGGAGAAAGATGCCAGCGTAGAAATGCCAAATTTATGGGCAGATTTCATTAAAGATACCACTACGCACTTGTATCAATCACAGAGTAATATTGAGGTAGTCAGTGATAACAAAACTGGTGGTTTTGGTTGTTTGACGCAATTTGATGAATTCCATCCGGATTTTTCAGAAAATAACAAACCGTTTATCGAGTATTTTTTAGGCAAGTATGATAAGCGGGCTGTAGATTATTTGCAACAAGCCAAGAACCCACTGACTAAGCGTATGTTGCAAGCCAAGATTAATGACTACCGAATATCTTTAGTTGGGCAAATAAGTCACACAGAAGCCAAACTGATTGATGGTAAACGTAACCATTTAGCAATTGAAGCTATCGAAAAATTAAAGAATGCTACTTATGATAACCCACAGCTTTATACTAGTCACTTACAAGATGTCGTGATAGCGATTAACTCTCTATCATTACTGCCGCAAGAAAAAGATCAAATGCTAATTAATGCCAGACATGCTTTAGCATTTGCTGCAGCACAAGGTACTTTAAAGCATTCGCCGGATGCTATATTAAATCCCAATATAGTTGCTGAATGGAAAGAAGGTTTGTCGCTTGAGCAGAGGATTAAGCTAGAGGGGCAAGCAAATAATCTACTCCATCATCAGCAATTAATGAGGCAACATCAACTTAGTTCGCTTACCAATGCCCATTTGCACAGTATCCTAAATACTGGCAAAGGTGTTGATGGCGTTGAAAATCTACTACAAGCCAGCTTTAATGTTGATGATCCACGATTATTAGACTACCTGCATAAGTCAAAGATAGTTGAGGAATTTTTAGGAGAAACGAAGCCGAGTACCGCAGCGTACATAGACGTACGTGAGGAACGGAGGCGAGTTTCGACGACAAAATCACCAACTAGATTGACTTATGCAGGTAGTCTACTGCAATTCAGAACCCAAGAAGCTTTGTATAAGCAGGCTTTTATTGTTTCGCAACAATTAAAATACCTACCATTCAACCAATGTCAGGAAATATTACAACAAATTGCTCCAAAGAGCGGAGATGTTGATTATGACAAAAAAGAGCAAATATATCATATTTTACCCAGCAATTTAACAAACAGCTTAAATTGGCTCAAAAAGACCCGGCTAGGTTTGTTGAGGAAATATATGCTGACGAACTATCAGACATGCCATGGTTACAACGTTTATTGCTTAGAAAACAATGGCAAGAACAAAAAGGCATTCCTAGTTACGATCAGAGATATTTAATGAACAAAGAACGTGATGAGTATGTAAAAAAGATTGAGAGTAAAGATGTTAACCAAATTAAACAAGCCATAAATAATATACTTAGTTTGCGAGATGATGAAGGGGGAAATGAACAATATGGCTTAGAGATACTGGCAGAAATCTTAAGGGGTAAGGGAGATTTAGAGTGTTTGACTCAATTCTATGCTGAAAGTAGACTTTACGACCGTAAAACTGCATCAGCCTTTGTACAGATGATCGCACTAGTTAACGAGTTGTCATTAAAAAGTCAGCCATTATTTGTTAGTCATGAGACTACAGAATTTAGCAAAGAAATTGACAAAAATGATATATTCAAACAATGGAGTAAGGATATAGCAAGAAGCAATATACAAAATGAGACAGAGATTAATCAAACACGGCAAGCCATAAAATATTTGGCTAAATACTACCAACATACTGAAGATTTATCTATTGACAAAGCAGTAAAAAAAGCAACCAAAGAATTAATTAGTGAGGTTAATATGAGGCTTAATAATTTGCAAATCCCCCGTCAGGTGATAGTACGAGGTATGATCACTGATTTAAATGCTGATTGGATCAAGAGTAGCCTAACTGAGCTACAACATGGTCTTATTAATGGAACTGTAGCTTATGATTATGGTACTACTTTTTCAGTTAAGGATAGTGGTAGCAATGATTCAATAGGACAATATGGGGCTGCAGCAATAGTACGAGAATGTTTGCAACAAGGTAGATGGAACCTAACGCCTGACAAAAAGAGTGTCTATTATAGTTTCCCGACGAAAGATGGTCAGTATTTGCCGGTTATGGCAGGAGCTGGTAAAATATTAAAATTTGATTTGTCAGAGTTAAATAATCCTCAGGCTTTAGAGAGATTGAAGCAAGGAGTGTTACAAGGTATCTTTGAATTATATTAAATAGATTAGTATGATGAAAATATGACGATTTTCCGCCCTCTCTTTATATCATTTTAAGCCTAACCATAACTTAAGAGCAGTATTTAGTTTAGATATTTCACTAGGTGATAATTCACCAATTTTTTGGGTAATTTTTTGGGATTTTATGGAAGCAATTTTATCAATCATGATCTGAGATGCTGATGTAAGACCACTGAACTTATCAGGTATTAATGAAATACGAAATAACGGTGAGTCTATTAGATAAGATGTTATAGGACACACTACGATACTAGCATGAGTTGGGTTAAACAAGTCAGATTGAATAACGACAGCAGGTCTTGGCTTACCATAATCTCCATTTAAAACACAAATTACAATATCCCCTCTTTTCATTAATAATTCCACCCTGCATGGTCACTATTTATTTCCCATAAATCAGCGTCTGGGTTTTCTTGTTTGTTAGCTAATAATGATTGCTTTCTAGCTTCCTCAACTATATTGGGATATTCCAGTTGTTCAAGATACATACGCACTGCTTCAATAATTAAAGAATTTTTATCTCGGTGTAAATTTTGAGATACTGTTTCAAGTCTTTTGCTTAATTTTGTTTCTAAACGTATAACAGTTGCAACGCTTTTGGTTTTTGGTTCTAAACATATACTAGTTTTAATGCTTCTGGTCATTTCTTACCTTCTTCTTTTAAACTATTATCTATTACAAAGTATTGCATATTAGATTGTATTTTTCCAGTTTATTATTTATCTATTTTTGTAGGGAAATAATTGTGTTTTGAATACATAATTTTTTATTGACTTTTGTTAATATTATACCATAAGTTATAAAGAATAAAATCTATTGCCAATTTAAATTAAAAATCATATGGAAAATGATGACAGCTTAATTTACTCAAATTATCAGGCAAATAACAAACCAATTCATCCGCATTACTATTCTATCTTAATACCGGAGCGTAGATTTAATCAAAGTGTCATTGATTTATTAGGTAGTAGTAAATGGGATGTTTGGCAGGCAGTTAGCCGCCAAGCTTATGCAGATAGCCCAAGCCTATCAACCTTACTGCAAGCTTTTGACCCACAAGATATTATTGATCCTGAATTACAGGATATTACTGAATATTTTAAAACTTATAATAAAAAATTAACCAAGGAAGAGTTTGAGCAGAAATATGCTGACTCAGGTTTAAAGTATGACCCTAATTTTACCGAGCAATTAGTAGAAGATATTTTAGAGAGGCAAAAGCAACGAGAAATTAATGAGATTATCATTGCTGCAGGTAAAAGTGGATTAGTTGAAGCTATTGGCAAATTTGGAGCTGAGGTAGTATTTGGTAATTTGTCACTAATTAATATTGCTGCTAGCTTCGTCCCTATTGGTAAACCAGCAATGTGGGCGGCAGCTGCTGTAAAATATGGCAAACTTCCAACAACCTTAGCTAAGGGTTTGATCGGTGGTGCGGTAGGTCAGACAGCTATCGAACCATTTCTTTATAATGAACGACATACTGAACAAAGACCTTATGACTTGTCAGATAGTTTGGTTAATATTATAGAAAGTGGTTTATTTGGGGCAGCATTGCACGGTCTTGGTTATTCGGCTAAATATTTGCGGAACAAATTGTACCTATATTCCAATAAACTACGTCCTGAAATTGAGACCCTACACCCAACAGTTGATGGTCAGTTGAAAGAGAATATTGATGCTGTACTAACAGAGTCATCTCCTCAAGCAATGGATAGGACAATGGAAACTGAGCAAGTTGATAGTCAATTAACAAGTAGCAATGCCAATGCTGTAGATAGTTCTTTATTAAGATTAGCCGAGTTACAAGCAAAGAAGTTACAATTAATTACAGCAGCCGAGCAACAATATCCTTTATATTTTGAGCAGCTGCGGAAAATAGCAGAATTACAACAACATATGCATAATCATTTTGGTACTAATGGCAAGGTTGAGCAAATATATTCGAATGATCTGGAGAATTGGAACGTAAAACAAGGGGTGAGCGAGCGGAGCGTACAGCTAGTACGTGAGCACGCGAATTCCCCGAAGTTTTGCGGAGCCAATTCTTCAAAGCATTCTGGTATAAATATCCAACAGCTTGGAGAGAATGCCGCTTATCGGTCAATGATGCAAGCATTAAAGGACTATAGTGCTTATGAGTTTAGAGGCGATATCACCAAACTATAGCATATTGTACAAGCTTAAGCAGAAACTATCTTGAAACTTAAATTAGATAATGCTGGTAATTCTTTTAAATACAAAAACAAGCTAGTTGCTAATTATGATGAACATAGATCCAAGGTTGACAAAAAAAATAACCTCGATAAAGTTTTGTCAACATAGCCTACTATAGATTCTTTCTTAAAATTATTATTTTGCTCATAATCTCTCCCGCAAATATAATTTCATACCTTTGTGACTAGCGATAAAGCCTAATTTTTCACAGAAATACTTTGCTTTTGAACGCTTTTTATTTGTTGTAAGTTGAATAAGAGAAACATCATTATCTTTAGCATATAAGATAGTTTGAGCAAACATCCACTGACCTATTTTCTGACCTCTATGTTTTTCAGCAACTCTTACGGCTTCTATCTGCATGCGAGTACTACCGATAAACGTTAGCGAGGGCATAATAGTGAGATGACATGTACCGATTATCTCGCTTATATTTTCTACAACCATCAAATATTGGTTTGGATCGTTATCAATCTTGTGAAACGCTTTTATGTAACATTTATCCAATTCTGTACTTTTAGATTCACGCGTTTGTCCTAAGTTATCCTCAAGCAATAGTTCTATAATACGAGGTAAATCCTCTATTTTTGCTTTTCTATGTGTTAAATTCATAACTCCTTCCTTAAATATTTAGTATAGAGTTAGATCAACATAGTAGCAAGCAACAAATAGATAATAAATTATCAACCATTACTAATCAATTAATCGAAAAATTACAACAAATACATAATGACAACAAGATTAATGAGCTGACCAATTTCAAAAGACGAGAAGAAATAGTTACTTGCCTAAGAATTATCATACTCGATAAACCATTTGGGATTAATGAAAGTAACTGGCATCTTTATCAGCATTTAGTCCAGCAAATAGAGAATAAGCCATATTTAATACCCGATATGGCAATATTACCTGATCATTTACTGGAGCAGCATTTACAACAACAAACTGGTAATAACATAATAAGTCCTCTTAATATAACTAGACTCAAGCAGGATTTGACCAACAATTTACGAAGATATTTACTTGACCTGGTTGATACAGCTATTGCCACTCCCCATAGTGCGGAAAGAAATGCTATATTATTCGGCAATTTAGGCATTAAGGCAGGTTCGCCAGCTGCCGCGGTGGTTCAGTGTATCATGCAGTTTAAAACTTTTGCCTATACTTACATTACTAGACCCTTAAAATCAGTAACCATCGATCAAATACCACTTCATCAACAAATAGGTAGTGGCAATTTGTTTGATTTAGGAACATGGCAGGATATTGCTAAAACAATGAGAAACCCAACTAGTATTAAAATGTTGTTTCAATTATTAGCAGGTTCCATAGGGCTTGGTTACTTATCGATTAATGCTGGCAGGTTGTTTGACGGAAAAGAATGGATTCCCCCAAATGAAGAAGGAGTATTTGTGGCATCCTTGTTAAAAGGCGGAGGTCTTGGATTATTTGGGGATTTTTTCTTTAATGAGTATGATAGTCATAATAACCTGCTTAAAGCTTTAGCAGGAACTATGGGCAGTGACATTATTGATTTTGGCACAATAGTTACTTTAATCCAAAACGGTGAGGTGGATAAGGCAGAAGAGTTGCTTAAGAACTCCCTTCAAAGAAACATCCCAGGCAGAAATCTATTTTATCTACAGCCGGCTTTGTGTGGCTTCCATGAATGTAATAGCTTGCATTGGTAAGAAAAAGTTATAAGCCAAGTTCACTGTGTGAACCAAGGCGAATTAATTCCAGCGTGTAAGCATCTGGCTTCCGATAGATAAGCACAAGATCGGGTTTAATATGACAATCTCGGTGATCTTTCCAATTACCGATGAGAGGATGGTCACGCATGCATTTAGGTAATTGTGCATCAACGACTAACAATTTAATCGTTTTCAATAAATCATTATCCAAAGTTACACCATGTTGTCTACGTTTTTCTCTTTTATAATCACGTTTAAATTGTGCAGTACGCTTAATCGTTCGCATTTAAATCAGTTAATAAATTATCTATGCTACCAATAGTTATTAGTTTACCACGTCGTGCGGCTTTCATGGCCTCAATTGTTTTAGCATTTGGTACAAGTGGATCAAAAGGCAAGGCTTTTTCGTGTGCAATACGGGTTAGAAGCATACGAAAAGCATCTGATACAGTAAGCCCCATAGTTGACAGTACAATGGAAGCTTCCTCTTTTATATTCTCATCAATGCGAGCACGAACAGTAGTATTAACAGCCATGATAATTCTCATTTTTATAGTTTCTAGGCTACATTGTAGCTCAGAAACTATAAAAAGTCAATTAATATAAAAGAAATATACCAAATTTGATTTTACAGAAACAGATCAGATAAAACTTTATCAAAAATGTAAAGAGTTAAACGATAAGGGGGTATATTTCATGCTTTCAAATTCTAATATTCAATTTATAAAGCAGATGTATAAAGATTTTTATATAGATATTATCGAAGCACCCCGCACTATTAATTGTAAAGCTAATGGCAGGAAAAATGTAGAAGAGGTTTTGATTAGAAATTATATTTAGATAGTTATACTAAATCACTACCAATATAATGGAATAGAAAGTTCCATCTGCTAATCAAAGCTGCATTATATCACATATACTGCTCAATTGATGGTGATTTAGTATTAGTTGTTAATTGGCGTTTATGCACCATAGCACTCTGGGAGAGTGTCTTCCGTATGACCAACTAATAGTAATTCCGTCTGTTTTGGAACATTTTGCGGCTCATTATTCGATAGTTGCTCAGAGCTATCTTTTGACATTTGTTGATTAATTAATAAATCGTTAATGTCCTCTGCCTTATCTGAAGCTAAATTTTCATCTATACTCTGTATGGACTCTTTTGCTTTAGTGATGAGTGAGACTATTGCTTCTTTCTTAGCTTCTGGGATAAGCTCTAAAGGGGTTTTCCCATAATTATTTTTTATATTTAATAAACCAAATGCTTCAGGAGTTTTTAATAATTCTTTTATTACCTCAATATGTCCTTTCCGACAAGCCAAATGCAAAGGAGTGTTACCACCCATACCCTTAATATTTATCTCTGCACCATTCTCCAGGAGAATTTTCGCAACATAACTATTGCCTACCTTGCAAGCATAATGCAAAGGAGTGTTATTACAAGAATTCTTAGCATTTACGTCCGTATCCTTATCAGCTAGAAGAATTTCCACAACATTATCATGCTTTTCATTATAAGCATAATGTAAAGGAGTTTCACCATTCACATTCTTAATATTTGGATTTACACCCTTAGCTAGGAGCATTTTTACAACTTCAATATGCCCTTCACTACAAGCCAAATGTAAAGGAGTTTCACCATTCTCATTTTTAGCATTTATCTCTGCACCATTCTCCAGGAGTATTGTTACAACAGCACTATGCCCTTCACTACAAGCCCAATGTAAAGGAATTGTACCATTCTCATTTTTAGCATTTATCTCTGCACCATTCTTCAGGAGCATTGTTACAACAACACTATGCCCTTCACTACAAGCCCAATGTAAAGGAGTTGTACCATTCTCATTTTTAGCATTTATCTCTGCACCATTCTTCAATAGTATTTCTATAACACTAATTTTTCCTTTACCACAAGCCCTATGTAAACAAGTCGTACCATGGATAGAATCATTTATATTAATCCCTTTTTGTAATAAGTTGTCTAGTAATTCCTTTAAAGAGTTCAGCTCGTCATCTGTTGTGATACCACATAAGTGTATTAAAACACCAGTTGCAAAGGTTTTGATAGTCTGCTCATCTAGTTTACTTACATAGTTGATTGCATTTGTAACCTTTGAATCTTCAAAAGTCTTTTGAAATCTTTCTTCTTCTTTTGCAAAAAAATCATTAAAAGTCTTTTGAAATCTTTCTCCTTCTTGTTTAAAAAAAGCATTAAAATAATCTGTTAAATTATCTTTTGCAGAAAGATTTTTAAGTATATCTGCCATCTTTTTGTCTTTAGACTTATTGTCTTGAGATGTACGCATACGGGTAAACTTAAATTTGTATATTTTACCCTTCGTCCCTACCTTGTTGAAAGTAGCTGGTTGAAGATGCTCTGGGTAACCAAAAATGAATTGTTGTTCTGAGGTTATACCAATTTCCGAATTTAGGTAACGTTCTAATGAAGCAATCATTGAGTAAGCGTCTAGTTGCGGGCTTGAAGATGATTTACTTTCTCCATGAGTAACTAAAGTAGAACCAGTCTTAAGTTCGCTTGCTGCCTTATTAGCAGACCCACCATAGCATGAACATACATGTATATTTAAAGGACAGTCTGCCATTTTTCTAAGTTCTTGTAAGAATTGCTTGGTTAATGTAATTTTTTGATTTGGATTATTAGTGAGTATACCATGCTGTCCGTCATTTGTACGGCAACCATGAGCATAAATATCAATACGAGTATCTTGAGTTATTTTAAGACCTTCCTCTTGTAAGATGCGTGCAATCTCTTTTACGCTTACTGCAGCTATTCCATCACCTACTATTAGACAATCGTCTCTATTATCAAATAGAGCCTTAGTCTTATTATGTATAGTGAGGTCAGGTCCTACAATATACAGTGCTTTTAATGGTTTTAGTTTTTCTGGTAGTGGCGTTGTTTCTTCTAGTACTGACGTTGGTTCTTCTGGGTTTGTCATATAATTCCTTATATTTAACTAACAACCGTAATAAACGGATTTGCTAAACTTTGCCGAATTATACGGAGTATTTATAAAATTGCAAGCATTATTTTTATGAAAAAAGAAATTATTTTATAATCTCGAAATATACTAAGGTAAAAATATCACAAAATATGATGCAAATTACAATTTTTTATGGTATAATAATTCCCCTATAACACAGATAGTACGGGGGATTTTATGCGAAAAATTGTTGTCAAATTTAATAAGTTAAAAGATATTGAAAATCTTAAAAAAATTATGAGAAATGTTTACGCGAGTAGTAGTGATCATTTACCAGATATCGCTAAATTTCATTTGGGCGATAAGATTTTTATACCAAATCAGGTGGATAAAGCAGAGTTGCACATAATAACTGCCAACGGCACTGAAATTATAACATTTTCTAAGACTGCACTAAGCTTTTATTTGGGCATCCAACATCCTTTCACTAAAATAGCCATGACCTCTGAGGATGAAGGTAATTATATCGTCCTACCTTGGAACTTAGGTAGCCAAGTTGGTAGAGATAACCTAAAAAACCTAATAAACCGAATTCCTAGCAATGCTAGAGAACTAAAATATATCATCTATGTTAAGAGTGATGACAACCTAAGTAGCCTTGCCTTGAGAGTAGTAAGGACTTAAGCCAAAGCCTAACCTCACTAGCTAGTTTGCACCTATCAGACATTGCGGCAGAAGATGAAACAGAAGGCTTGCTTAATAAAATAGATGATTTGGAAAAACAGCTGAAAATTTTACAAACCCAAGCACAAACTCAGCAGACTCAGTTGCAAACTTATACAAGAAACAGTTATAGCCCAAATTGGACTTTAATTTTACCAAATAACATAAATGGTCGTATCGATTTTGCAGACTCACATTTACAGATAATAAGCGGTATTTCAACAAATCTATTAGATTGGAACTCTTATGCTAGCATTAACGATGTTGCCAGTAATGTCATTCTTGATGTTGTCAATAGAAGACTAACTATTGGTGGCAGTAGTTGTGGTGGCATTAATGTTTATTGAGCCAAATAGGTCTAGTATTTAATAACTTTTAGAGATTGATATGATAGCGATATTAAGTGCCTTTATAGGATTTTTCAGTAGTTTTCTACCAGAAATCTTGCACTTCCTTAAGGATAAGAAGGACAAAGAACATGAACTTAAATTAATTGATTTGCAATTAAAAGCTTTAAAGACTGGTCATAGTGTTAGGAGGCTACCTGCAATAACTAAAGTAATTCTATATTTGGCTCTTTTTGGCTGCGAATAAACATAATTTTTTTGAAATAGGTACACTATTCCTGTAAAAATCATATTTATTCTCGCCGAAAAATAGCTCAAAATATAATTAATTAGTTATCGCAGGCAGCCTCCTAGGCTTGAGGAAATCCAAATTAAGGCTGATAATGATGAGAGTAAATATCTGTATCAATATGCTAGCATGCAAATAGCCAATAACAGCAATAATAATTGGGTGGATTTTTTATCGACCACTGTTAGACCAATGATCACTTATATATTTTTTCTGCTCTATGTAGCATTAAAATTAGCCATATTCATAAAATTTGGTGCATCAGTTGACACTATATGGAGCAGTGAGGATCAAGGTATATTTTGTGCAGTTATTGGCTTTTGGTTTGGTCATCGAGCTTTTGGCAGATACCGAGTTAATGGTCACGATAACAATAAAGGTTATCTCTATGGTAATGGCAGCGGTTACCCCTATGTCAATGGCAACGGCAATGGTAAAGTTAATGGCTACAAATATTGATAGCAACAGTAAAGCAGAATATATAATTAAGAGCTTTGAAGGACTAAGATTACAACCATATTACTGCCCAGCTGGTTTAAAAACTATAGGTTGGGGGCATGTGATAAAAGAGTACGAACAACAACAAATGTCTAATGGTATATCGCGAGAACACGCTGACTACTTGCTAGAGCAGGATATGGAACAAGCTAAATACGCCATTTATCGACATTGCCGTGTACCATTAAACTACTCCCAAGAGGGAGCCTTGATATCATTTGTTTTCAACTGCGGGGCTGGTGCTTTTCAAGCTTCCAGTTTACGACAAAAACTGCTCAGAGGTGAATATTTATCAGCTGCCGATGAATTCCCTAAGTGGGTTTATGCCCGTGGTATTAAGCTTAAGGGGTTGGTTAGAAGACGATTATTAGAGAGCAGTATTTTTACATAACTAGATATGACAGGTAATTTTGTCGTCAAAATTAAGCTCAAAATCCTCACATACGCTTTAGTATGCTGCGGTTTTTCGCTTAATTTTTCCTAAAACTTCCTCTGTCATATCTAGTTATATGAGAATCTATTTTATAAACAAGCATCATGCAACGAGGATGAAGGAATGAAAGCCACGAGAATAAAAATAGAAAAAAATCAAGAACAGTATCAAAATCCAAATATTGTTAGTTTAAGCAAAAAGAAGAACAAACCTCAAGAAGTTGTGGTAAATGATACTATACAACAAACTTCCCTTGCTCCTGAGGTGATACCACAAACTATGCCACAAACTGTTGAGCAGGCAAGGAAACATTATGCTATTTCTAGTAATAATATTGATAGCCGAAATATCATTGAAGCAAATGAGTCAATAGCTGAAAAAGTGAAAGAACTGCATCAGTTGGAAGAGATGCAACAACATCTACTCTGCAAGGAAGATAGTATAAAGCTAGAAGTAATGAACTATATGCAATTCCATATTTACTTAAAAATGGGTGATCATATTCTTGTCTCTTGGAAGAACGCCCCCCCGCAGAACATTTGACCTACCAAAGTTCAAAGGTGATTATCCTGAAATATATAATGAATATGTCAAAGAGATTTCCCCCAGATTGTTTAGGCTTTATTGAAAGTTAGTTGTAGTGATATTACTACAACTAGAAATTATCGACTTTACAATAAAAAAATATTGGTTTTACTTCTAATATTATTTTTTTCTTGCTATCATCATTAACTAAGCTGTTAAAGATGAAAAAATGATATGGTATAAGAAAGAACAAACAAGTTTAAACAAAGAACAAAAAGAAGCCATCGAAGGTCTATATTAATCAAACTATGATTATTCTTTAACACTTCGACAAGTAGAGTTAGTGCCTCAAGGTCAATATCGTTATCCCAAAGATTTATTTCGGTTATAAGCTCATTATCTTCCAAAACTTTGCTAACTATCTTAATTCCTTCTAAGCCTATATGCTCTCCGATAAAATCCATATGGGTTATATTATTGTTCTGCAAAACATTTTTAAGTATTCGTCCAGCAATATTAGTGATATTATTCATTCTATTATTTATTGAATCATTTTGTTGTTGATTTTTGACATCGGTAGTCATAAAATTAATTCCTGTTTTTTGTTTTTCGAAAAATGGACACTGAGGTTAGGGTGAAATTTGTTAGGTTGCTCTCTAACCTCGGTGCTTGACCCCACACTACGTAGCTTCCTATTGCCAAATTATTATTAATCACAATGTAATTCTACCGGCACTTGCAAAGTAAATGTTGTACTTTTACCATGCTGGCTAGCAATATTAACTTTACCATTCAGATTGCCAATAAATTGTTTGACTAGACTTAAACCTAGACCTAATTCTAAAGTTGATTCTGAGCTTGAATCCGTAGCCAATTCCTCACTAGTAGCTTTGCTAGTAGAGTCACTAGTAAAGCCAGAACTATCAAGACCGTTTAGTTGCTTATAGATATATTGTTGTTTCTCTTCAGACATACCAATACCTGTATCATGGACGATGAATTGTAAAATAGACCTCTTGCAAAACTCTACTTCTGCTGGTAATTTGTGCGTCGATCCGGTACTCGAATCCTCACGTACGCTAGAGTACGCTGCGGTTCGAGGTGAAGTGTCTCCTACAAATTTCTCAGCATAAGCGAGTTTTGCAAGAGGTCTAATATCTTTTTCCCCTGTAGCTTCTATTTCACCACAGTCCTTATCAACTTGTGAGAGTATGGGGCTTGCTGGAAAAAAATTGGTGGTTACCATAACGCTGCCTTTTTCAGTGAAATTAATGGCATTAGTAATTAACTGAGTTAATATCGCTTCAAGTCGGTAACTATCAGCAATGATTATATCTGGGACATCATTATAGACATTATTTACTAGCCTTATGCTTTTACATTTAGAGGTTATTGTTAGTTTATCAACAACGCTGTTTACTAAGTTCCTAGGGTTGAATTTATTAGGAATTATCGGTACTAATGCTACTTTTGTGGTAGCAATTAAGTTTGAATGGCACTTAACAAACTTTATTGTATTTTGCCAGTACTCCATTAGCATTCTAGTACAATTGATAATATCAACTATAGAATGCTTTTTAGCGTAATCTTTCTCTAATTCAAGAAGTATTGTAGCAATGTTCCAAATGGTAATACAAGAAGTTTTTGTACTAAGAGATGTATTTGTTATAAAGTTTTGGTAGATGAAATTAGCTACTTGTAGATTTTTCTTGGTTTGTTGTGGCTCAACAATAATGTCACTACTGATATTATTTGTTTCATCGTTACTTCCAGGGATTTTGTCACTGGTAACATTTTTATTGATATTTTTTTTACTTGTAGATTTGTTTTCTTGTTGATTTTTAATATCGGTAGGCATAGAATTAACTCCTATTTTGTTGATTCGAAGTAGACACTGAGGTTAGAGAAAAATTTTGTCGTTTAGTATCTAACCTTAGTGCTGAACATTTACACTATTGTAACGTCACTTTAACAAATACTATCATTTTTCCGCAGAGTAAAGGGGAATTTTCACTATTGATAATCTTTTTTTAATTTTGTTTGAGATAGTGTTAACATAGTAACATTAGCTATAATTGTTATTATAGTTGCTGGCTAGATGGCTGATAAGTAAGCCATAATTTAGTTAACTACTAATATATACTCGTCTTTTTTCAAGAATTGATTTGGCAAAATTGCAGATTACTTACCTACTTATTACATCTAATCATACTGACAATTCTTGTGGTAATTTTGTGATATTTATGGTACAATTGACTTTAGTCAATAGCAATTAATAATTATGCCTAATACCACAACTAAGCCCAAACCATTTATCTATTGGGTTGGCGGCAAGAGGAAAATCGTCGATCAATTAATAGACCGCCTTCCTACTGCTCTTTCGTTAAATAATTATTATGAACCTTTTCTTGGCGGTGGGGCGTTGTTTTTTAAAATAAAGGATAGGTTCAAACAATGTTTTCTGTCTGATATTAATTTAGAATTAATTACCAGCTATAATATGGTAAAAAAGAATCCAACAGCAGTAAATGATTTACTTTCTAAGCACAAAGAACATCACTCGAAAGAATATTATTACAGGGTACTAAACAATGATAATAGTAGTGATCCGACTAACATCACTGCTCGATTTCTTTATTTAAATAAATATTGTTTCAATGGTATTTATTCTGTTAACAAGAAGGGCAAGCTTGGCTTGCACTTTTCTACTCATAACCATGGTATTTCTCATTTTAAGAAAAGACTACAACAATGTAGTAGTTTTCTAAGTGATACCTCAATTTACGTTACTGATTTCTCCTCGCTTGCCTTTTAATGAACAAGAACAAATCAGGCTGAGAGATTTTGCCAAGGAACTCACTAGCAAAGGGGTAAAATTAATGATATCCAACAGTAATACCAACTTTATCAGAGAAATATACCAAGATTTCACCATAAATACCTTTGACATTAAATACACCATCACCGGACAGAAAGTAGACGTACAGAAAGAAATCACCAAAGAGCTTATTATTACTAATTATAAATAGGCTGAGTATTGCTGTTTACTCAACATACTCAGCATTATTCTTGCATTTAAGTATATTTAGTGTCTTATATGTTGTATCAATTCTTCAATCATTCTTTGCTGTGCTTTAATCTGACTTTGCAGGACTTCAATATAGTCAATTGATGAGAAGTTGGTGACGTCGTCACTTGTCGCTCGCCTATTACTTATAGGTGTCGCTCCATCGCTCCTGCTACCCAATTCTCCTGAATTGACTATAGTATTATTATTTTCAATATTATTAGCAATCTCTTTTGTTTCCTTTGGTATAGTTACCTCACTTGCTATAAAAAAATCTAAGTTTTTTAAAATTTTGTCTAACGGAACCACAGCTTTATTCTGAAACTCTTTAACTTGCTCCTTCGCTATAATATCATATACTCCTGTTGACCTTCGATCCTTATGACCTAAAGCCACCCCTATTATCTCTCTATCTGCTCCAACTTTACGCATCCAACTACCGTGCGTTCTTCTCAAATCATGAATCCTTAAATCTTTAATATTAGCCAATTTACAAATTTTCTGCCAAATGTTATCAGGGGAGGTTATGTGACCGCCTTTACTCTGATCGCTAGGAAATACCCATATTGCGTCAGAATTGCTTTCTTTTTTCCTTCTTGTCAATATACTTAGGGCAGAGGTCACTAAATGAACACTTTGTGTTTTTTTATTTTTAGCAGACGTAGCTGGTATAGTCCATGTCTCATTCTCAAAATTAATATCCTGCCATTTCATAGATAAAACATTACTTTTCCTTGCTCCAGTGAATAATAGCATTAAGATAAAATCCGCAATTATTTTAGTAGATGCTGCAATAACTGTCTTAATGAACTTTGACATTTCCTCTGTGGTTACAATATATCGCTCTCTAACCTGTTCCGGATTTTTTTCAATATCCTTTGCTGGATTCTTCTCTAACATTTGCCATTTAATACCCCTATTGAACATCGCACTAAATAACTTAAGAAAGTTGTTAGCACTATATATACCTCTATTAGTGCTAATATCATTAAACGTTTTTTGAATATCATTCGTTGTTATAGTAGATATTTTTATTTTATAATAATCTCGACCATATAGATTCATTTTAGCAATATCAGTCTCCCAGCCCCTATTTTTATGTTTACTGTGTTCTTCAATATATTTATAAAAGAATTCTTCAACGGTTAACTTGGTTAGTTTATCATCTATTGGATTATTTGCAATAGATAATTTCTCAAGAGGGTTAATGCCTCTTGCTATCTGGCTTTTTAGTTCAGAAGCTTTATTTCTTGCTTCTACTACCAACATATAAGGGAATGTACCTAATTTAATTGTACGACTACGACCGTTCTTCTCCACTGTTTTACGTAAGTAAAAAGTCTTGCTTTTTCTTGCAATAAGAAACAGCCCCTTTTCTTTGGTATCATTATAAAAATCTTCTTTAGTTTTAGGAAGAATAATTTTACTTATAGCTTCTTGAGTAAAATGTAACTTAAAAGTTGGCATATATCTACCTCTATTATATTGTTAGTTTCAGCAATGTTGTCACTGATGATGTTATTGGTATTTTTTATTTAGATTAAGTGGTTTTTCATTGATTTTTAATAGAGGAGGGCATAAAGTGAAGTCCTGTTTTTTGTTTTTCGGAAAATGGACACTGAGGTTAGAGTGAAATTTGTTAGGTTGCTCTCTAACCTCGGTGTTTGACACTACACCACGTAGTATCGTCCTCCACAAATACTATTATTTTTCCCCAGAGTAAAGGGGATTTTTAATAAAATTAAGATTTTTTTTAGTTTTTTATAATAGTGCTAATCTAATAACAGACAGTGAAATTGTTATAATAGTTTTGTAAGAGGGTTAATGTTCTTAATAAGCTGAGCTTAGTTTGGTAGCTTTGGTTGTTGAATATAGGAAGATGAAATGAACTGGTGGCATATATCTAGCTAAACTAAATTTGTTATATAATTATTTAATATAATTAACCTAATTATTTTAAAATATATAAAGTTGATTAGGTATTTAAATTAACCTATTTTTGTTAAATATTATAATAATAATTCAACTAAAGGTATGGTTTAAAAATACTATTTTTATAGTGTTTTTTTATGATTTGCCCCAATTTTCATGATAATTTACTAATATATTAGTTGAAATAATCTTTTAAACATTAATTAAAATTAGAGGAGAGAAGCTTATGAGTACTAGGGTTTCAATGGTAGGAAAGAGTTGTAAAGATGGTAAGGTTGACATGGTTCAAATCATACCACACATTCTCAGCAGGATTTAGTTGAGGAGACAAAGAATTAAAGTTTCATAAGTTACATTTAGTATTAGATAAGTTACTTAGAAATTCAACAAATTTTTCATTGTTAGTAAGTGAAGTATCCATATAAGAATAATAGACTTACCTAGCATAAGTCAATCTAGTTGGTGATTTTGTCGTCGAAACTTGCCTCTGCTCCGTAACAATCGTCTATGTATGCGAAGGTAGCAGGCTTCGTTTTTCCTAAAAATCCCGAGGGCTTTTTTGACTTATGCAGGAAGTCTAATTATTATATCAAATTGAGGTTTACGTAGTATCTATACTGGTTTACGGGGTTTCCGAAATTTATCCAAAACTATTATATTATTTGCTGAACTAGATTTACTGCTAGAATCAACACTTCCCTTGATTGTTTCTCTTTGTTTTACATCCGATAGTTGATTAGATTTGATTGCTTCTGGCTTAAATTTTAGGCTATAACCACTATTAGGATCAACAAAACTGATCAGAGAATCAAATGGTATATTGATCGTTTCTTTGATACCATCAAAACTAACCGTTACAGAAAAGCCATTGACCCCTACAGTTAAATCTTCAAATTGATATTGCATTACTATGGTTATTTCTTTTGGATAGCGTTCTTTTATCCTAGAAGACAAGACTACGGCAGGATTGTCAGTTCTATAAGAAATATACAAGAGTTGATTCATCTGCAACTTATCCGCACGAATTCTTGCAAGAATCTTTCTTACAAATTCCAACATACATTCATTAAGAAACTGTTGATACGAGCTGTTCATAGTTATAAAATAAATAAAGAAAATAACACTTTAGTACAGTAAAAGCTATTGAATTAGACCTGTAGCTAACCCGACTAACATTCATTACTCCCAATTCACAGGACGATTTAAAAATCCCAGGAAAAATAGACTGGAAGCTTAATGATGCCTATTAGCGAGGAGCTGCTTTAGTCATAGCCGTTGAAAGTTAGAAGAGGAAGGGATTTTAGAGGTCATCATGGTAGTTTAAAAGTTACGAAAAAATAATCGTGTCATTGCGAGGAGGCGTGAGCCGACGGTCTTCCTCGCTAATAGACGTTGACCACATACAACTTTTAAACCCTCCTGTCTAAAACCCCTTCCTACTTTAACTTTCGACAGCTGTGACCTGAACACTAGGAGGCTGCCTACGATAACTAATTAATTCTATAATCTTCTGTGCTTATAAACTAACGGTTAATCCAATATGATTACTATAGCGGGGCTTTTTCTGTTGCCCGGTTAAGCCCCCAACCGCGCAGGACTATGCAGCTAGTGCATGTCCTACGAAACGTTCATTATCATTTGCGTTTCTTTTTTTTAACCCAAAGACACAAGGTCCGGCGGAATTATACCGAGTAAAGATAATTTTTTTATTAAGCACGTCGATCCTATTTCGCCCCCATAAAGTTTTGCTTACAAAATATACCATAACTTCCTGGTGGAAGCGCCGGGTACCGCCCCCGGGTCCGCAACCTCTATTCTAAATCATGTTTATTACCATATCTACAAAAGTAGCAATTTTATGATACATCAATTATTACAAGATGTAAAGGCTAATTTCAACCAAGACTATCTGATAGTTAGATTTTTACTTGAGAAAATAGGCTTTATTAACGATAAAAATGTTCCAATTTATGCTGGATATCAATCTAAAAAATATGTATAACTCACTTTACGCATAAACCCCATGGCAATTTAAAAATTCCAGAAAAGTACAAGACATCTATTAGCAAGACCACGTAGTGGTTGAATCCACTCTTCATTGGATTAGATTGCTTCGTCGTAGCAAAGCTACTCCCCGCAATGACGTTAGGTAAAGCATTTCCGTCATTGGGAGCGAACGTACGTGAGCGTGGCAATCCATTAAGCTTGTTATATGGATTGCTTCTTGGCTTAAGCCTTCTCGCAATGATGACTGAGACCTGTATACTTCTTGCAATGACGCTTGGCGATTAGATTTTTTATTCGAAAAGAAAGATCAAGGCTTGTGATATTTATCAATCATCCAATCTATAAATGTATTATCAACAGACTGCTTTTTTAGAGCATATTCATATACTTCTTTTATTAGAGCTGTAAGATTGGCAAATGAAAAGTTTAAGTTTTTTTCAATTAACA
>JAJIYL010000052.1 GCA_020881195.1 Rickettsia endosymbiont of Pseudomimeciton antennatum
TGTAAGCCAGCGAATTCCATCAGGGCTATAGGGTAAATTTAAAGTGATTTATTAACTATAAGCCGGATACATGACTGCATTCGATTTTTTTCCTGTTATATATTATTTTTTTCTTGCATTATCGGGTAGGTCCATACATGGGTTTATGCCCACGGTATTAAGCTTAAGGGGTTGGTAAAAAGACGATTATTAGAGAGAGCAGTATTTTTACATAACTAGATATGACAGGTAATTTTGTCGTCAAAATTAAGCGGGGGAATCCTCACATACGCTTTAGTATGCTGCGGTTTTTTGCTTAATTTTTCCTAAAACTTCCTCTGTCATATCTAGTTATGCTATTTATGTAAGACACTAGACCTCTATTTATAAACAAACAGCATCATATAACGAGGATAAAGAAATGAAAGCCGCGAGAATAAAAATAGAAAAAAATCAAGAACAATATCAAAATCCAAATATTGTTAGTTTAAGCAAAAAGAAGAATAAACCTCAAGAAGTTGTGGTAAATGATACTATACAACAGGCTTCCCTTACTCCTGAGGTGATACCACAAACTATGCCCCAAACTGTTGAGCAGGCAAGAAAACATTATACTATCTCTAGTAATAATATTGATAGCCGAAATATCATTGAAGCAAATGAGTCAATAGCTGAAAAAGTGAAAGAACTGCATCAGTTGGAAGAGATGCAACAACATCTACTCTGCAAGGAAGATAGCTTAAAGCTAGAAGTGATGAACTATATGCAGTTCCACATTTACCTAAAAATGGGGGATAATGTTCTTGTTTCATGGAAAAACTGCACCCGCAGAACATTTGACATACCAAAGTTCAAAGGTGATTACCCTGAACTATATAGTGAATATGTCAAAGAAATTTCCCCCAGATTGTTTAGGCTTTATTAAGGTTTGGTGATATTATTAAATAAACTTTATTATTTCCACTTTTAATATTATTTTTTCTTGCTATCATTAATAGCCGGTCTATTGATGGTAAAGAAAATGATAGGGTACCCTCAAGAACAAAAAGGTTTACACAAAGAACAAACAAGTTTAAACAAAGAGCAAAAAGAAGCTGTGGGGTTACTATCAATAGGCACCTTCCTTGAATATTTTGATTTGATGATATATGTACACATGGCGGTATTTCTTAATGGGTTATTTTTTCCCGAAACTGATCCGCATACTACTGCTTTGTATTCTGCAACTGCTTTTTGTGCAACTTACATACTTAGACCATTAGGGGCTTTAATATTTGGATGGATAGGTGATAATATAGGGCGTAAGCCAACAGTTATCATGACAACTTTCATGATGTCATCTGCTTGCGTTGTTATGGCTAATCTGCCTACTTACGAACAAATAGGAAGCGTAGCGGCTTGGGTAGCGATTATCTGTCGGGCTGTTCAAGGTATGTCTTCTATGGGTGAAATAGTAGGAGCAGAACTTTATTTAACGGAAATGCTTAAGCCACCAATACAATATGCAAGTGTTGGATTGATAGGGGCTTGTGCTGTCCTAGGAACATTAGGGGCTTTAGCAATTTCTTTACTTGTTGTTTGTTATGGTATTAGTTGGCATATAGCATTTTGGGTAGGTGCAATAATTGCCTTTGTTGGTTCTGTTGCAAGAAAAAAGCTTAGAGAAGCCCCAGAGTTTGCCGATGCCAAACGTCGAATAAGAAAAATTTTTAAAAACACTAATACAGATATAAATATTTTACAAGACAATCCCATTTGGCAAGAAAAAGTTAATAAAAAAACCTTACTTGCTTTCTTTTTATTACAATGTGCCTTACCGGTATGTGTTTATTTGATTTATATATATTGTGGTAATATTTTAAAAACTAGCTTTGGTTACACAATATCCGAAATTATTCAGCATAATTTTCTTGTCTGTCTAATGGAGCTGTTAACCACATTAATATTATGTTGTTCAAGTTTAAAAATCTCTCCATTATTAATCATGAAAATTACATTGGTAATATTTTCTATTTTTATGATATTTTGTCCGTATTTATTGAATAACGTTAATTCACCTTATCAGTTATTTTTCATTCAATTCTTCATAGTCTTATGGAAGAAATGCATAAGTCCTGCTACTCCCATTTTTTTAAAAAGCTTTCCTATATTTAAACGTTTTACCTATGCTAGTATGACATTTTCTGTATCTCGTGCTATGATATACATTATTAGTGCGTTTGGTTTTGTCTACCTTATTGAGTGTTTTGGCAACTGGGGAATATGGTTTATTATGATTCCTATAATCATTGGCTTTGCTTATGGATTATTGCATTTTGAGAATTTGGTGAAAACCCCTAAAATCATCCACTCAGAAAACTGTATAGTCTAGAGCAGGTCTGAAGTTAATAGGCAAATTTTGGTAACATAGATTTATTAATTGCTGCTCGACTATTGGTATTTCCAAGTAAAAACAAAAAGTTGTAAAATAGCCGATAGTTTCTTTAACTATCTTCAGTGCCTTTTCCGGTGATTTAGCTCCAAGTGTTTGTAGATTGTGAATGCGATCGAATAATTTAATAAATACCACGTCAAACCTTTTTTGTTGAGATAATAAATCCAAAGTTTCTTTGGAGCTAATCTTACCGTAAGGCTTAATCCTTGTTAGAGCTTCCACTTGGCTAGCAACTTGATTACCAAAAATTCGACCTATCATCTCTTCAGTAAGTGTTGTATCTTCGAGAGTGTCATGTAGTAGACTGGTAACGATCATGTTAGTTTTAAACAATATGGGAATTTCTTGGGCTGTGAATTCGGCAAACATGTACGCTACTTCTATTGGATGAGAATAATAGGGGTCACCGGATTGCCGCATTTGACTACCGTGATATTTCTTAGCGTAATAGATAGCTTTGGTAATTTCGTTGATATCTACTGGATGAGGTACTTGTTTGTTTAGCAGAGAGAGTTTACCTAGTAACTTAGCAGAATATTCACAATGCTCAAACTTTGCCTGCCAATTTTCAATATCTTCCATAAATACCTCTCCATTAGTTTAATTGTACATTAAATTAAACTAATATTGCCAATAATTTTGTGATATCTTTTAAAAATTCTTTTGGAATTTATGCCAAAGATTTTCCATCGCCTGCTCATAAGCAACGAGGTCGAGTATAGTCCAATTAAATTGGTTAAAAATATTATAGGCGTTATTTATTTCAGTATTGAAATTAGCTATATTAAGTCTCTCCTCAGAGAATAACTGTTTTAGTTTTTCTTCCTGCGTCTTTTTATATTCCTCATGGTTTGCGGTACCAGATTCTGCTATATCATGCATCCTTCTAGTCCGTATTTGTATTTCTATGTTACGGTTATAGATATCAGCTGTAAGTACGATATGCAAAGAACGGTAACCATTATCCTTAGGATTAACAATATAGTCTTTAGTCTTCTCTATATTAACAGGATAGATATTATAAAGAGTAAGCAATAATTCATAACAATCATATTGTCTATTAACTATAATCCTGAAAGCAATTAGGTCAGTTAATTCTTTCACAGATATATTCTTTCTTAGCATCTTCTTTAAAACAGAGTAAGGGTCTTTTAATCTGTACTGTATTTCAGCTTCTACGCCATTTCTACGCAGGTTAGTACTAATATTAGCTATAATGTTACGTAAATCGTTAGTAGCATCCTGCATAATAATATTACACTAAAAGGAATATTTGATGTTAACAAGTAGTAATTAATTTGTCAATTATCAGAAATTAATTAGTTAAAAAATAAATATAAATTTGTCATAAAAGACTCATAAAATATCATTCTGTCCTTCCATTAGACAATTTGGAGAACAGAAATACTTTAAATATAAAGCATACTACACCAAAAGTAGAAATACCAATATTTTTTTATTTTTTCTAAAAAGATGATATAATTTGTTTTTTAAGTTTAGATAAAAGATAATTGTCATGGGATGTTATATATAATAGAACAATATGAACCTCTATGCATTTAGCAAAAGGCTTGACGAATCAGCTCACAATACAAAAAAGCAAAAACAGGAGACAGAACATAGCTCAGAAACAAAAATTATTGATGAACATAATCTGATTGGTAATTACTCTGGAGATTCAGGGGTGATGGTTCTTGGTGATGAGGATGGTTACCCAACAGTAGACGTTTAGGGCTTTTTGAGCAAATTTCCTATATATTGCAAAAACCTGAAGAAACATTAAGTTAATTGTTATTATTCAGGTTTTTGTATTTATTAGAGATAGTGTTAAACCATAGACAATCTGCCCAACTTTTTGTTGTGGATATCTAGAGCCTTAATTAACAACACTTCTACTTCATAATTAATACTTTCACTTGGAAAATCTATTATTATTTCGCTTATAATTTTATTAGACTCTAGAATTTCCAGCAGTTCCATTGCCCCATTTTCAGTGATACAATTATAGCTAATATTTATTATGCTGATGGTTCTATTGATTTCCAAAGCTTTAACAAGCTGAACAACCCCAACATCGCCAATAGGATTAAAAGATATATCCATTTGCTTGATAGTTTTATTATTTGCTAGAAATTCCGCTAGTATTATTGCCCCTTGATCACCAATATTATTAGCAATAAGACTTATTTGTTTTATAGTTTTATTGTTTGCTAGAAATTCCGCTAGTATTATTACCCCTTGATCATCAATATTGTTATACTCAAGGTTTATACTAGTCAAGCTACGATTAGTCTTTAATGCTTTGACCAACAAACTGATTCCCTCAGAACCAATATCGTTGCCGCAAATACTTATTGCGGTTATCAGTTTATTATGTCTCAAAGCTTTGCCAAGTATCTTAATTCCTTCTAAACCTATAGGCTCTTCGGTAAGGTCAATATGGGTTATATTATTGCTCTGCAAAACATTCCTAATTATTTGTCCAGCAATATTAGTGATATTATTTACTTTTCCAATAATAAATTTGTTTTGTTGTTGATTTTTAACATTGGTAGTCATAAAATTAACTCCTATTTTTGTCATAGAGAATAGACACTGAGGTTAGCTTGCATTGGTTGTCCTAACCTCGGTGCTTGACACCGCACCACGCAATATCCTATCATACATCCTCTCATTGTTCCCAAGCATTGTAGCTGTTTTTCTCTAACACTACAGACAAACTACCAGTCAATTTTTTGTAATGGTTTTCTAGAGCTTTAATTAACAACTCTCCTACTTCATTATTCATAAAATCTTCTTCAAAATCTATTATTATTTCGCTGACAACTTTATTAGACTCTAAAATTTTTATTAGTTCCATTGCCCAATTATCACTCATACTATCCTCATAGCCAAAATCTATCTCTTTGATGGTTCTATTAATTTCCAGAGCTTTAATAAGCTGAACTACCCCATAATCACCAATATCATTGCCTTCAAGATTTATGTACTTGATGTTGCTATTACTTGCTAGAAAGCATGCTAGTTTACATGCATTATTACAATCAATATCGTTATACTCAAGATTTATATACTCCAATGTGCTATTAGTCTCTAGCCCTTTAATAAGCAGATTCATTCCCTTAGAGCCAATATTGTTGCTATTAAGATTTATCTCACTTAGAACTTTATTCTGTTGCAAAGCTTCGCTAAGCAGCTCCATTCCTTCTGCCCCAATGCCATTATCGGCAAGATTTATGGAGGTTATAGTATCGTTATGTTCAATAAGATTACTTAACAATTGTACTCCTTCTACACCAATATTGTTACCCGCAATATTCAGTATCTTTATAGACTTATTATACTTTAGAGCCTTAGTAATCTTTCCTATTCCTTTTACTCCTATATTATTTTCAGAAAGAGATAGCCGACATATAATATTATTATTCTCCAGAAACATAGATAAGCCTTCTGCCCCACCATATTCAATATTATTTCTATCAAGATTTAGTACAATTATTTTATGGTTTTTTAAAGCTTCTGCAAGTCGACTGGCTCCTGTATTGCCAATATTATTCCCGCTAATATCTATATGGGTTACAGTGTTATTGTCTTTCATCGCTTCTGCAAATTTATGTATTCCAGTACTGCCAATATTGTTATCTCTAATATCTATTTGGGTTATACTGTTATTATTCTGTAAAAACTCTGCAATTATCTCTATTCCAGCATCACCAATCGCATTGTTGTAAAGATATATTCCCTTTATTATGTTATTGTTCTTCAAAGCTTGGATAAGTAGATTGGCACCATTAGCACCAATATTATAGTTTCCAAGATTTATATATGGTAGACTTTCACCAGCTTGTATTGTTTCAAGCTGTTTATAAAATTTTTCATTTGTAACAAGTTCAGTCATAATATTTTCACCTCCAAATTTATTAGATATTTAACGGTTATTTAAATTACAAGTCTTGCAGCCTGTTAGTTACCATATTATTAATCTCGTCATTGTTAATATCTTCAGTTGACACTAATGTTATCGGCACTTGTATAGTAAAGGTTGCCCTCTTGCCTTGCCGGCTGCTAATGTCAATTGCACCATTCATATCTCTAATAAATTGTTTGACTAAACTTAGACCTAATCCTAATTTTAAATTTGATGCTGAGCTTGAGTTAGACTGCAATTCCTCACCAATAGCTTTGTTAGTCGATTTAGTAAAAGTGGAGCTATCGAGACCGTTTAATTGCTCATAGATATATTGTTGCTGTTCTTCAGACATACCAATACCTGTATCATGCAGAATGAATTCTAAAACATCTTTGGCTTTCTTAGTTTCTGTAGCTTCTTCTTGTAATAGTGTGGTGCTTGCAAGAAAAATTTGGCTACTTAAGAAAACGCTACCCTTTTCAGTGAAATTAATAGCATTAGTAATTAACTGAGTTAATATCGCTTCAATTCGATAACTATCACCAATGAGGATATTTGGGATGTCTCTATAGAAATTATTTACCAGCTTTATACCTTTATGCTTCGAGGTTAGCATTAGTCTATTAATAACATTGTCTACTAACATTTTAGGTTTGAATTTCCTAGAGATTGTGGGTAGTGGTACTAAGCTTGTGGTGGCAGTTGGGATTGGGTAGCTAGTGAAATTTGTTATATTTCTAGAATAATACATTAACTCCTCAGCAACAGCGGCAATCTCAGCTATAGTACTCTTTTTGTTGGGTTCTTCCTCTCCTGCATGTAGCATCGTAGAAAGGGCAAAAATGTCATTACAAGGTTTGTTTAGGCTAATGGATATAGTTCTTATAAAGTCTTGGTGGATAAAATTAGATAGTTCTAGATTTCTCCTAGCTTGTTGTGACTCAACAATAATATCACTATTGATATTATTTTTTTCACATGTAGATTTATTTTGTTGTTGATTTTTAATACCGGTAGGCATAGAATTAACTCCTATTTTGCTGCTGTAAAGTAGACACTGAGGTTAGAGAAAAATTTGCTGATTCGTATCTAACCTTAGTGCTTGACATTTACACTATTGTAACGTCTATTAACAAATATCCCAATTTTTTCCCATAGTAAAGCGGTTTTTTCACTATTAGTAATTTTTTTCTAAAATTTTTTAGAATAGTGTTAAACCAGAGACAGTGAGTAAGATTATTCTTATAGTCGGCGGCTAAATAGCTGAGAAGTAAGCCGTAAATTAGTTGTTTAAACAAGCTGCCTAATGCGGTTAATTGAATAAATATCTAATTATCTACTTACATTTTAAGACAAATATGATTCTAAAATTGTATCAGGTTTTTTTGCACCAAATAAAGCTAATTGTTTAGCAGAAGAAAGGGTGTATTTTCATTGATTGTAACTTTTAACCCATCATTTCTACCAATATACCGATAATTCTTGTAGAACTTCTGTGATATTTATGATACAATAAGTGAGATATTTATATACTTGAATAATGAACACTTACCATCATGGCTACTACTAAAAATAAGCCGTTACCATTCTTTAATTGGGTTGGCGGCAAAAGAAAACTTGCCGATCAATTGATACAATATGTTCCTACTACCTTCAATAATTATTATGAGCCTTTTCTTGGCGGTGGGGCGTTATTCTTCAAAATAAAAGATAGGTGTCAGAAATGTTTTCTATCTGATATTAATTTAGAATTAATTACCAGCTATAATATGGTAAAAAAGAATCCAACAGCAGTAAATGATTTACTTTCTAAGCACAAAGAACATCATTCGAAAGAATATTATTACAGTGTACTAAACAATGATAACAGCAATGATCCGACTAACATCACGGCTCGGTTTCTTTATTTAAATAAATATTGTTTCAATGGTATTTATTCTGTCAATAAGAAGGGCAAGCTTGGTTTGCACTTTTCTACTCATAACCATGGTATTTCTCATTTTAAGAAAAGACTACAACAATGTAGTAGTTTTCTAAATGATACCTCAATTTACGCTACTGATTTCTCGTTTATTGAGCCTAAAGAAAATGATTTTGTTTATTTTGATCCGCCTTATCATAAAGCGGGAGAGAAATTTTATACTCGCTTGCCTTTTAATGAACAAGAACAAATCAGGATGAGAGATTTTGCCAAGGAACTCACTAACAAAGGGGTAAAATTAATTATATCCAATAGTAATGCTGACTTTATCAGAGAAATATACCAAGATTTCACCATAAATACCGTTGACATTAAATACACCATAACCGGACAGAAAGTAGACGTACAGAAAGAAATCACCAAAGAGCTTATCATTACTAATTATAAATAGGCTGAGTACTAGGCTGTTTACTCAACATATACTCAGCATTACTCTTGCATTTACGTTACTTAGTTTCTTATCTGTTTCATCAACTCTTCAATCATTTTTTGCTGTGCTTTAATCTGACTTTGCAGTGATTCAATAATATTATTAAGTTCAGTATTATCAGTAATTTTTTTTATTTCTGTTTGACTAGTTACTGTATTTAGTTCTGGCATTAGCTTTTTTATAGCTTGTTCCCTATATTTTACAGTTTGTGAAGTTTCTATGATATCATATCTTTCTGTTGATCTTCTATCCTTATGACCTAAAGCCTCACCTATTATCTCTCTATCTGCTCCAACTTTACGCATCCAACTACCATGAGTTCTCCTTAAATCATGAATCCTTAAATCGCTAATACCAGCCAATTTACAAATTCTCTTCCACGCACTCTTAGGTTCCTCTATATGACCACTTTTACTAGTATCGCTAGGAAATACCCATACTGATTTATTATTATTCTCTTTTTCTCTTCTGGTCAATATGTTTAGGGCATATTTTACTAAATGAACCCTTTGTGTTTTAGCGTTTTTAGCAGACTTAGCAGGTATAGACCATGTTGCATTTTCAAAATTAATATCCTGCCATTTCATAGATAAAACATTACTTTTCCTTGCTCCAGTGAATAATATCATTAAGAACACATCCGCCATTATCTTAGTACATTTTGCAATAACTATCTTAATGAACTTTGACAGCTCCTCTTGGCTTGCAATATATCGTTCTCTGACATTTTCTGGATGTTTTTCAATACCCTTTGCTGGATTCTTCTCTAGCATTTCCCATTTAATACCCCTATTGAACATCGCACTTAATAACTTAAGAAAGTTGTTAGCACTAAACTTAAATTTATTACTAATCTCATTAAATTTTTTTTGAATATCATCCCTTGTTATAGCAGATATTTTCCTTTTATAGAAATTTTGACCATATAGCTCCATAATAGCAATATTATTTTTCCAACTCCTATTTTTAAGTTTACTGTGTTCTTCGATATATTTATCAAAGAACTCTTTAAAGGTTAGTGTGGTTAGTTTATTATCTATTTGATTATTTGCAATAGGTAATTTTTCAAGAGGGTTAATAATACATTTACTAATCTGATTTTTTAGCTCAGAAGCTTTGGCTCTTGCTTCTACCACTGAAATATAAGGGAATGTACCTAGTTTAATCGTACGACTACGACCTTTCTTCTCTATTGTTTTACGTAAATAAAAAACCTTGCTTTTTCTTGCAATAAGAAACAATCCCTTTTCTTTGGTATCGTTATAAAAATCTTCTTTAGTTTCAGGAAGAATAATTTTACTTATAGCTTCTTGAGTAAAATGTAACTTAAAAGTTGGCATATATCTACCTCGATTATATTGTTAGTTTCAGCATTGTTGTCACTGATGATGTTATTGGTATTTTTTATTTTATATTAAGTAGTTTTTTATTGATTTTTAATGTAGGAGGGCATAAAGTTAAATCCTGTTTTTTTTGGAAAATGGACACTGAGGTTAGATTGTAATTTGGTAGATTGTCTTCTAACCTCGGTGCTTGACACTACACCACGTAGTATCGTCTTTTACAAATACTATTATTTTTCCGCAGAGTAAAGGGAATTTTTTAAGTTTTTTTAGAATAGTGTTAATATAGTAACAGTAGCTAAAATTGTTACTATAGTTTTTCGATTGTTAACATTTTTACTAATCTGAACTCTCTCAATAGCTTTGGTTGTTGTATTTTTAGGAAGATGAAATGACTTGGTGCCATATATCTAGATAAACTAAATTTGTTATATAATTATTTAAAATAATTAATCTAATTATTTTAAAATATATAAAGTTGATTAAGTGTTTAAATTAACCTGTTTTTGTTAAATGTCATAATAATAATTCAACTAAAAATGTGATTAAAAACTATTATTTTTCATGTAGTTTCTATGGCTGTTTTTTAAAAAATTACTCCAATTATTATCATAAATTGACAAACATATTAGGTTCAAATAGTATTAAAATATCAATTCAAATTATAGGAGGAAAGCCTATGAGTACTGAGACTTTAGGAACTAAAAAGAATGTGTATAAGGTTTGGGCAATGGGGCGAAAGACGGGACTTGAACCCGCGACCCTCAGATCCACAATCTGATGCTCTAACCAACTGAGCTACATCCGCCATATAACCTGTGCTAAAGTAAATTATTATCACTTGTAAGTCAAGTATATTTATAGCTAACCAGATTGTCATTGTGAGCAGCCACTTTACAATAATCGTCATTGCGAGGAGCCGCTTTAGCGGCAACGAAGCAACCAGAAAAATAATCATATTTGGATTGCCACGACTACTAAGGGTCTTACACTGACATCAGTTTGCTTAGGGTTTTTGTTGTCATAATTTGCTGGTATTATTTTACTAATTCATCTAGTTTACCTTCTTTGTCAAGTGCATAGAGAGCATCACACCCACCAATATGCTTACCATTAATGAATATTTGTGGTAATGTAAGTTGTCCACTAGCTTTATACTGTAGCTCTAATCTTTGCCTCTCATTATAATTATCTACGATTATTTCTTCGTAAGATATATTTTTTTGATTAAGTAGCTTTTTAGCCTTAGTGCAATAGGGGCAATGTGTTAATGTATAAATAATGACCGTGACAAATATGCTTTTCATAAAAGTTATCCTATTTAATTGGTTATAAAACTATTATCCACATATAATAACAAACTAGCAAGTTACAAATTAAAATGATAAATAATTTTTCGATAATATCTAAATATAGTCCAGCTGGCGATCAACCAAGAGCAATTAATGAAATTATTAAAGGTCTTGAATCGGGATTGCCTTCACAAATACTTTTTGGTATTACTGGCTCCGGTAAAACCTTTACTATGGCAAACATTATTGAGAGAACCGGTCGACCGTCACTTATTATGGCACATAATAAAACGTTAGCTGCTCAAATCTATTCGGAAATGAAGGCAATTTTTCCAAATAATGCCGTTGAATATTTTGTATCATATTATGATTATTTCCAACCTGAAGCATATATTGCAAGAACTGATACTTATATAGAAAAAGATTCTTCAATAAATGAACAGATAGATTTATTAAGACACTCTGCCACTAGGTCTCTTTTAGAACGTCGGGATGTAATTGTTGTATCCTCCGTTTCTTGTATTTATGGTCTTGGTTCACCAAATCTTTATTATCAGATGACAATAAGCCTTAAGTCTGGAGAAATTTATGATAGAGATAAATTGCTTAATGATTTGGTAAGCTTACAATATAAACGTAATGATGTGGGATTTGAGCGTGGTACGTTTAGGGTAAAAGGTGATAATATTGATATATTTCCAGTACATTATAATGATAAAGCTTGGCGATTATCATTTTTTGACAATAAACTGGAGTATATAAATGAATTTGATCCCCTAACAGGTGAAAAATTAGCTAAATTGGATCAAGCTGTGATTTATGCTAAATCGCACTTTGTAACACCTAAAGAAGTAGTACAAAATGCTATATTACAAATTGAAGAGGAATTACAACGACGCTTAGAATTTCTTAACACACATGATAAATTAGTAGAGGCTCAAAGGTTAAATCAGCGTACCCAGTATGATATGGAAATGATGATGGAGACTGGCAGTTGTAAAGGTATTGAAAATTATTCTCGGTTCCTAACTGGTAAAGCAAATGGACAGCCCCCACCAACCTTATTTGAATATTTACCTAAAGATGCTTTATTATTTGTTGATGAAAGTCACGTATCTGTTCCACAAATCAGAGCAATGTATAATGGTGACAGGGCTAGGAAAGAAGTACTAGTGGAATATGGGTTTCGCCTGCCATCAGCCTTAGATAATAGACCATTAAAATTTGAAGAATGGCAAGATTTTAGACCCCAAACGATTTTTGTTTCGGCTACACCTGGACCTTTTGAATTGGACGAGACAGCCGGGGTTATGGTTGAGCAAATTATTAGACCAACAGGGTTACTTGACCCAGAATGTATTATAAAACCAGCGACCAACCAAGTTGAAGATTTGCTAAGCGAAATTCAAACCACAATAAATAAAGGATTCCGTATTTTAGTGACAACATTAACTAAAAAAATGTCAGAAGATTTAACAAATTATCTGCAAGAATTGGGGTATAAAGTATCATATTTGCACTCTAATGTTCATACTCTTGAACGTATTGAAATCATTAG
Organism: Rickettsia endosymbiont of Pseudomimeciton antennatum; assembly: GCA_020881195.1. Lineage (GTDB taxonomy): Bacteria > Pseudomonadota > Alphaproteobacteria > Rickettsiales > Rickettsiaceae > Tisiphia. The sequence continues at coordinate 12,928 of JAJIYL010000052.1, forward strand.
AGATTTACGCCAAGGTACTATAGATATTATTGTTGGTATTAATTTATTACGAGAGGGTCTAGATATTCCAGAATGTGGACTTGTTGCCATACTAGATGCTGATAAAGAAGGTTTTTTACGCTCTGAAGTTTCGTTAATTCAAACTATTGGTAGGGCTGCAAGAAATAGTCAAGGAAGAGTAATACTCTATGCAGATCGTATTACCAACTCTATTGATAAGGCAGTAAACGAGACATATAGGAGAAGAAAAATTCAAGAGGAATATAATAGACAGCATTCTATAATACCCCAGACAATTAATAATCATATCCATGCACTAATCAAATTAGAAAAATTGGATAATAAGTTAGATAATAAAAAACAAGCTCATATATTATTGGACAATCCGGTAAAATTAAAAGCTCATATCAATAAATTAAAAAAAGAAATGTATGCAAAGGCTAGTAATTTGGAATTTGAACAGGCAGCAAAAATACGAGATCAAATTAATGATCTGGAAGAAGCTGCCTTAGAGCTAACTTAATTTAAAGCACTTTCTATAATGTATTGAGTTAGGGGATGAAAAAAATAAGCAATATTGCAAAAATAATGAAAACAGCTATTAGTGGAGCAAAAAAATCTGTTATATTTATAGATATAACTGAACTTGACGTAACTTGGTTATATCGAATTCAGGTTATTTATTACCATGTATCATCTTGCAAAAATACGTTGATGAGTTCTGTTTGAGATATAATTACGATATGTTTAATTTATTGGTAAAATAAGCTGTTTTGTAAAATTGGAATATTCTATATGTATACTAAAAGACTAGAAGCGTCTGTAACGCATGATATCTTAGTCCAACTTGCTAATCTTGGTTGGATTGTCGATGAAAAAGACCCAAAGTGTAATGTCTTTCAGCAAAGAGTGAAACTTACAAAGCAAAAAGAATTACTTAACGGTAAAATACCTGACTTTGTACTATACAAGGAAGGAAGTAACGAACCAATAATAATAATTGAGGCAAAAAAACCGAATGAAAGTATACAATTAGCAATGAACCAAGCATTGAATTTGTATGCTAAACCACTAAATACGCCACTTATATTTGCTTATAATGGAAGTTATATTGAAACACAATATTTATAGATTTGGAGCATTTTCTGATATTTTGTTTTTAAAAATTCTTGATGAAATTTCTGTTCTAAAGATGTATGGAAGTGAAGAGAATACGTTAGATGAGTATCTTAGATGGAGTTCATTTGCTAAGAGAAAAGGAAACGAATTGTATCAATATGTGAAAGATGTTGTTTGGATTAAGATTAACGAGAAATATGGCGATATTTTTAGCGAAGCATTCCCTATTAATTCACCTGATATTTTTGAAGAAATTATTTGTGAGCTTTCAAAACTTAACCTTACAGCTTCAGATAGTGATGTGAATGGTGATGCTTTTGAGTATTTTTTAAAAAATGCTTACCAAGGCATCAAAATTAAAGATTTAGGCGAATATTTTACACCTAGAAACATTGTAAGAACAATGATAAGTATGGTTAATCCTAAA
>JAJIYL010000053.1 GCA_020881195.1 Rickettsia endosymbiont of Pseudomimeciton antennatum
CTCTTTAGTTTCGTCAAATCCTAAATCTACTGTACCACCGGTAAATAGCTTGTTATTGATCTTCTGTTCCAATGGTAAAGGCGTACCTCTCTCATCTACTTCTATCTCAAAAAATTTTTGAAGCATGTTCATATTCAAACTTTTACCCCACCGCCTTGGTCTGGTGATGAGTATAACCTTACCACTATCTTCCAATAATTCTTTGATCATTAGGCTTTTATCAACAAAGATATCACTATTAACTAGCAAGTCATAAAATTCATCTGTTCCTACCATCATTTTGGGTGGCTTACTATTAGCATTAGTTGTTCTGTTTGATATATTATCAGAAAGTTCTACTGTCATATTAATTTCATTAATATTTAGAAAATTATTATAAACTTTATTAAAAAATAATAGCACAAACAAACTAGCCTAGCGAGTAGATTTACATAAAATAAAATTCTTAACATTGCACGTATAGTTACTCATCAAAAAAAAGCATAAAGGAATAGCTGTAAAATTTGCTATTAATCTTCAAAATTACTATCTTTCATTTCTTTCCAAGCTTCAAGAATTTCTTTTAACACTTCTTTATTTGTTTCAATTTCGTGATCGTCAAAATCACTCAATGATTTTATTAAGTCCTCAAGATCTTTTAGTGTTAATTCAGATATATCTTCATCCGGATAATTTTCTTCTAAACTCATAGCAATTTCGTCAACATCATTCCAATGCATTATTTTCACCTATATTATTTTTTATAGCCAATTACTATTATCATTTAATCAACTCTACCAATAAATAATATATTAGTGCATGTTTATAATAGTATATTATTAAAGGGAGTGAGATTATTATACAACTAATAACCCCAATTTCGGATTAACGAAGTTAATCCGAAATTGGAATAATAATGTAAACAATCAGGCTAGAAGCGGTTCGTTGCCTGATTGTTAAAATAATAAAAATGGCTAATAATCTTATTTTTCAGATTAAAAATAAGATTATTAGCTAAAAATTAGGTTAAAATGCATTCGTAGAACCGCTTCAAGAATGCATTTTTCCTTATTGATTTACCTATTTTTGGATTAGAATTTTTAAATTCTAATCCAAAACTGAGGTTAATATACTGTTTTGCTTTGAAGAATTGACCTTACTTGTTTTTTAGTTTAAACTGACAGTCATTGGATATTATAGTTAATTAGAGGTACATATGTCATTAGCAAAGGAAGGAGAAAATAATATAGTGTTATTTAATATTGGTGATAGCCATGAAAGCCAAGAAACTCAGCATAGTGCCAGTATGTCTAAACTTATTAGCTCAGCAATACTAACTATCGGGCTTAAACCCCACCACATGCAAGATGGCACACTAGATAAGAATCATATAGTAAATGAAATATGGGATAAATCTAAGTCTCTAGAAAAAACACCCATACTTAATATACAATTTAATTCAAACATGGAAAAACCGTTATTTGATGAAAATGACTTAACGGAGTTAAAAAACTTAGGCATTAAGGTTTGTTTAACCTTTGGCAATTATAATGCACAGAATCAAAATCTACAATCTAGTTGGCAACCTCTTCTTACCAAGGTCAACCATGTGTTTTTTGCCAGTGCTAATGACCAAATTAGAGCTGTGGCTGAAAAGCATGTAGCAAAAGAAAAAACTTCGCACATCCAATCTATGCCAGTTAGCAATTTAATAGAGTCAGAGATTCTAAAAAGACCCCCTAATATATTATTGTCAGGGAAATTACCTAATAAAGAGAGATTAAATGAGGTAGTGAATGCAGCAAAAGAATTGGGTAAGACTAGGGTAATTATAGCCAGCAATCCTTCATCTATCGATGATGTAACCAATATTATTGCAAGCAAATTTGGGGTCAGTAACAAAGATCAACAATTAGGTATTAAGCTAGAAGTTGAGGAAATTTTAAAAGATACAGTTGGTGGGGCTAAAAAACTCGAGAATTATATATCACAATTATCTCAACAATTCCAAAAAGATCTTGGTAAAATAGAAATAAACCCTGTTGATATATATTTTGACCTATCTGATCCACAAAAACTTCAGAATATTGCCAAGCAAGCTAAATATACTGTGCCGCCTCAACAGGGATACACCATTGAAAATTTTACTAATGGTTGCATCCCATTAGGTCAAGGTCAGGGAAGAAGTTCTGATATTACTGCTGAAGTTAAGCAAAGGGAAACTGTTCCCGGCATTAACAGTGTAACTGTTCATGATATGCAAGAGAGTCTAAATGAATATAAACCAGAGAATGTCCTTAAGAAAGTTATCAATGCTTTTAAACAAATGGCAAATGAAGGGAGAAAAGCGATACCGATACCAACAAAACAAAACAAGGTAGAATACTCTCAGGAAAATAATCTAACAAAAGAGAATTATTGGTATAATGACTTGGATATATCAAACTTACTAAAAGCCTCATTAAACGAAAATGTTTCTATCCAACCAGCTGTATCACTAGCTTCTGATCAGCATAACAATGAGACATTACGACATGTTATGTTTGAAGCTATCGTGTCGGTAAATAGTGGAAAAGACTCTGCCGTTATGCCAATTAATACGGGACATGAACACTGGGTTAGTTTAGCAATCACTAAGGATAAGAATAATAATATAGTATTTACTTATAATGACCCTATGGGAACGGCGATAGATCAAAGATCGGAGTTAGTAGGGATGATTAAAGAAATATGCCCTGATAACGCTAAAATCGTTGATTTAAAGACTAAACAACAACAAAACAATATGGATTGTGGACCTTTCATTGTAGATAATTTAACTAAAATGGCAAAAGGCGAGAAGATTCTTACCACTGAACAATCTAAAGACATGGGAGCAATATTACGTAAAGAACAGGCAAAAACAATGAATCTTGAAAAAGTCAGGAAAACAGCTCATAGCATAAGAAAAACCATTACTTCCTCTACATCTCTACCTAGTTCTGCTACATCTCCTGCTATTAGGAACAATAGCCGTCCTAGAGGGAGTAGTATTGCTTAGGGCGTGAACTCTTACCACCTTAGGGCAGGGGTTACAAGGTTAAAAACATTTTTCATAAAATTCAGTGATCTTTTCTTTAACCTTAACTGGATCAAGCATCATATTAACCCCTCCTCTAAATTCTGCTGAATTTGCTAAACCACTACTATACCAACCTATATGTTTTCGAGCTAGCTGAACTCCGGTATCGTTTCCGTAATACTCTAGCATGGCATCATAATGACTTAGTATCACCTCTAACTGCTCTGCCATTGAAGGTGATGGAAGTTCTTCCCCTGTTTCAAGATAATGGGCTATTTGAGAAATAAACCATGGTCTACCATATACTCCCCGACCGACCATTATGCCATCAGCCCCCGATTTTTGTAAGCATTCCTTAGCTTTAGACAAGGAGGTAATATCTCCATTAGCGATAACTGGAATCTTCACCGCATCCTTAACCTGTCTTATAAATTCCCAATCTGCTTGACCAGAATAAAACTGGCATCTTGTTCTACCATGAATGGTGATCATTTGTATACCAGCATCATAGGCTATTTTTGCCAAATTTGGGGCATTCCTAGTTTGCTCATCCCAGCCAGTACGCATTTTTAAAGTTACTGGGATTTTTACCGATTTTACCGTACTCTCTAAAATTTTTGCCGCTAATTTCTCATCTCTCATTAAAGCAGAACCAGAATAGCCCCCTACTACTTTCTTAGCTGGACAACCAAAATTTAAATCAATAATCTTTGCCCCCATATCCTCATTCATTTTAGCTGATTCTGCTATTATATCAGGTTCACATCCAGCAATCTGTACACATGAGCCAGTAGCATCATCTTGAATGATCGCGCATCTTTGCAAAGATTGCCTTGTTTCAATAATCATTGCCCTACTTGCTACCATTTCGGAAATTACCAGACCGGCACCAAATTTTTTCACTAATTTTCTAAATGGTAGATCAGTAACACCAGACATTGGAGCTAATATCACCGAATGAGGTAACTGAATATTGCCTATTTTTATCATCAACTTATTTTAATTACTTAAATCAGAGATTATAGCTGAATAAGAAACAATTTTGCCAGAAAATTATAAAGTTTATTGACTTTAAATATTGGAGTTTTTGTAAATAAAAACTCCAATATTCATCACGTTATTAATGCTGTTATTCCGCTACTAACTGTCTATAAAGTTTACACCATCCTCACCATTCAACTCAACACGCGTTTCATTTAGTACTTGATGGGTATAATGCATATTATTATAGTCAAAATCTAACTGACCATTAGATGTGCAATTTAACTGTGTGACTGGAACGGTAGGATTAGCAGTAAAGATTACTAATTTCCCTTCACATGGCTTTACTTCTGCTCCTGCTGTTGATTTAAAACCTTTATGGGAAAGATCACTAACAATTATCATCAGCGTGTGCAATAATTAGTTTTCTGTTACTAATTAGCACATTACCTTCATACTTTAACATAATAACCTCATTGTTTTAATTACTTAACCTGAATTCTATATAACAATTTATTCCAAAATCTGTTATATTTATAAATATAACAGATTTTTATGCTCCACTAATAACTATTTTCATTATTTTTGCGATATTTTGCGTATTTTTTTTCATAGTATTCTACATTTTTTATTCTATAAGTATTACAACAGCCATATTTGATTAGTCCTGTTCAACAACAAATTATCTTATGAAAATAAATATAGAAATTATTCGAACCTATCAAGATTGGAAAAATCATAAATTTATCAATAAACTATTAGTGAAGAAGGTTGTATGTGCTATACTAAATAAATATAAGAATTTTCAAGGAGTGGCAAGGTTTGAGCTAGCGATATTACTGACTGATAATAATGAAATGTTAAATTTGAATAGCCAATTTTGTGGTAAGGGGAAAGCTACAAATGTGCTATCATTTCCTGATATAGAATTAGATTTTCGGCATTTACTTGAATTTACTCCTAACTTAGATTATATGTATTTAGGAGATATAGCTTTCGGGTATGAAATAATTCAGAGTGAAGCTATAAGTCAAAATAAAAGCTTTAGAGATCATTTTATGCATCTTTTGGTACATAGTATTTTGCATTTACTTGGTTTCGATCACCAAGATGACGAGGAAGCAACTATTATGGAAAATTTAGAAGTAGAAATATTAAAGGATTTTGCTATTGCTTCTCCATATTAACTAACTATGCTTAGGTTGTGTGAAAAAAGAAGACCTTCCCTCTATTAACTCTAAAAAGGCTATGGTGAAAAATCCTTCAAAATTTGACGTTTTTAAATCTTGGCTCTCTCGTCTGTTTTTCAAAGAGAAGATAGAGGATAATTTTTATTATACTATTAAAAAGCTAAAATCTAACAGTAAGAAAATGACGTTAGAAGAACAAAAGATTTTCATGAATCTTTTGAAATTTGGTCATAAAACTGTAGAAGATGTAATGATCCCTAGATCTGATATTAAGGCAGTAAAATTAACCACTAGCATAGAGGAACTAAGCCAAATACTTAATAGCAAAATACCTCATACTAGAACGTTAGTTTATGATGAAACTTTGGACAATATAGTTGGTTTTATTCATATAAAAGATTTGTTTAAACTCCTTGTTACTAAACAGGATTTGCCGTTAAAAAGAATAATCCGTAAACCTATCATCTCTGCTCCTTCAATGAAATTGATAGATTTACTAGCAAAAATGCGAAGAGATCGTGTACAGATATCTATAGTTGTTGACGAATATGGTGGAACTGATGGCATTGTAACCATTGAAGATATTATGGAAGAGATAGTTGGTAGAATAGATGATGAGCATGATAAAAAATCGGATAATGATAATTTCAAAATTATCAATAGTAATACCATTTTATCAAATGCTCGAGTGAAAGTTGAGGATCTTGAATTAGCTCTTGGAGTAACATTAAAAACAGAAAATGATGAATTCGATACAATTGGTGGTCTAGTTTTAGCAAAAGTAGGTAAGGTGCCTTCGGTTGGCACTAAAATTGATATTGAGGAACAGGTAGAGCTTGAAGTAATTGAAGCATGTCCGAGATCACTTAAGCAGGTTAAGTTACGATTAAAAAATGGTGCATTATTACCTAATTATACCTTATGATTATTACAACTAGTTTAGCCATGAGTTATGGTGCAAAAATATTATTTACCGATGTAAATGTTCATATCAAAAATGGTAATAGATATGGACTTGTTGGAGCAAATGGGGCTGGTAAATCTACTTTTTTTAAAGTTTTGATTAAAGAAGAGGAAGCAAGTATTGGTGAAGTCAATATACTTAAGAAAGCTCGTATTGGTTGCTTAAAACAAGATCAGTTTCTTTATGAAAATACTTCAATTATTAATACTGTTATTGCTGGTAGAAGCGAATTATGGCAGGCTCTGCAAGAAAAGGAAAAAATATTAGGAAATGAGCAATGTGATGAGGAAAGCGGTTATCGGTTAGGTGAGTTGGAGCAAATTATCGCTGACAATGATGGATATATCTCGGAAATTTTTGCCATTGAGTTACTATTAGGTCTAGGGATAGAGGAGAAATATCATTATCAACCATTATCCGTTTTGTCCGGCGGTTATAAACTTAGAGTATTACTAGCACAAAGCTTATTCAACAATCCTGATATATTACTACTTGATGAGCCGACCAACCATCTTGATATAGTATCGATTTATTGGCTAGAAAATTATCTAAAGCAAAAATTCAGAGGAGCTTTGGTATTTATTTCACATGATCTTGCTTTTCTTAATAATATTTCTACACATATTTTGGATATAGATTACGGTACCATCAAAACTTATACTGGTAATTATGATATTTTTATTCGTGATAAACAGCTGGTTGCCGACCAAAAGCTTAAGGACCTTAATAATATAGAGAAGAAAATTGCTACCATGCAGGTTTTTGTTGATAAATTCCGGGCTTCAGCTAGTAGAGCTAAGCAAAGTAGCTCACGAGAAAAGCAGATAGAGAAAATGGAACTACCTGATATACAAAAAAGCTCACGTATTAGCCCATATTTTAATTTTAAGCAAAAAAGACCATCTGGAAAATTAGTGTTACAAGTTAAGAGTATTTCTAAAAATTATGAGAATAGAAAAATATTAAATAATGTAAGTTTTACCGTCACACGAGGGGAAAAGATTGTTATTATTGGTCCAAATGGTATTGGTAAATCTACTTTGCTAAAAATTTTTCTTGGTAAAATATCCTCAGATTTGGGAAATTATGAATGGGGATATGAAACTCAAATTTCTTATTTTGCTCAGGATCATCATGAATTACTAAATGAAAATATCAGCGTTATTGATTGGTTATCCAACCAAATACCTACTGAGAATGACAATACGTTACGTAGTATATTAGGTCAATTATTATTCCGTAAAGATGAAGTAACCAAGAATATTCTAAATTTGAGTGGTGGGGAAGGAACACGTTTATTATTAGCCAAAATTATCTTGGAAGAAGGTAATATATTGGTGCTAGACGAACCAACCAATCACTTAGATATTGAATCTAAGCATATGTTAAAAAATGCACTAATTAACTACCCAGGAACTCTAATATTGGTAACTCATGATAGAGATTTTGCTAGCAGTATAGCTACAAGAATTATTGCACTATCCCATAAAACTATTACTGATTTTAAAGGTAAATATCAGGAATATTTGGCTAAATATAGTAGTGATTATTTGGATAGTAATTGGGTACTGACAAATAAGGGAGCGAAATAGTCTATAGTCGTAAGCGTTCACAAAATTATATATTGACATAAGGTACACATTGTCATTAATATTATACAATGACAAAAAAATATAACTATAATTTTTCATCTGAAAAAAATTATAAGCTTATACAGGAAAGAGATATAAGTTTTGAAGAAATAATTGCAGCTATTGAAAATAATTGTTTGCTAGATATAATTGAGCATTATAATTCTCAAAAATACCCTAACCAAAAAATGTATCTCATTGAGTTTAATTTTTATGTTTATCTTGTTCCTTTTGTCGTTGAAGATGATGGAACAATTTTTCTTAAGACAATTATTATAGGAGGCTGCCTGTAATAACTAAAGTAATTCTATATTTGACTCTTTTTGGCTGCGAATAAACATGATTTTCTTGAAATAGGTACACTATTCCTTCAAAAATCATATTTATTCTCGCCGAAAAATAGCTCAAAATATAATTAATTAGTTATCGCAGGCAGCCTCCTAGACCGTAAAGCTACTCAAAAATATTTAAAGGAGACGAAAAACAATGAGAAATAAAAACCATAATTCTTCAAAAATATTGTTTGATGAAGAGGAAAAATTATTATTAAGCTCTTTTGAAAATAATGAATGGCATACAGTCGAAACCATTAAGGAAGAAAAAGAAAAGGCTATAAAGGCTGCAACCAACTATTTGCAAAAAGATATACGTATCAATATTCGTATTTCTAGCAGCGATTTAAACCGTATCAAGCAAAAGGCAGCTTATGAAGGACTACCTTATCAGACACTTATTGCGAGTATTCTTCATAAATATTCAGCGGGACATTTATTTTTTAAATGAAATAACAAATGTAAGCGTTCACAGAAAAAAGTTAAAATACAAGATGTCTATTAGTGAGAAGGCGTGAGACTAGAAGCAATCTAACCTCACAATCGTCATTGCGAGACCACGTAGTGGTTGTGGCAATCTATACTCATTAGATTGCTTCTCGTCAGCTTACGCTTTCTCGCAATGACGCCTGAGATATCTAACCTGAACAGGCTAGCTATATAATCGTTCCTGGCATATGCTAATGAAAGTTAAGATTGGCTTCAATGGAAATATAACAATAAAAAATTTTTATATTGACCTATCAGGGGATAATTATATAATTCATGCTTTCAATGAGCATAAAATTATAATGAATAAATTATTAAAAATATTATCTACAATTTATATATGTTTCTTAGTTTTTACCAATGCTCAGGCAGATGAAATTAAGGCTGATCAGAGATTTCTTTATATTGGGACGGAAGCTGGCATAGTAGAGCCGGTGGTGAAGAAATTTCGCCATGATTCGGGTACTAGTTTTACCTTAAAAAGGTCTAAGATGTATAGCGGTAAGATTGGTTACAGCTTTTACCCGCAAATGGCGGTTGAGTTTTCAGTAACACATCAGCCAAAATATCAACTACATTATGTTTTACCACAAAAGGACATTGCACCCGGTTTAATTATACCTCCAACCCCAGGAACTACTAAGGTAGAGTCCAATCTATATATGCTTAATCTTGTATATGATTTTGACAAAATTAAAGAAATAACTCCTTTTGTCATATTAGGTGCTGGGGTTGCCCAAGTAAAAGTTAGCTCTGCTTCTTCTCGTTGGAACTTAATGGACGCAGAGTATTTTAGAATTAAAAAAACTCGCAGTAATTGTTTTGCTTGGCAGGTAGGTCTTGGACTTTCTAAGGAGTTATCTAGTAATTTTAGCATTGATATAGCAGTAAAATTACAAGCTGCTCATTCAATAAAGATTAACTACGATACTTTGTATATGAAAACCCAGCAATTTATACCAGCAACTCCTATCAAAAAAACTATAGGGGTTGGAGAGTTTGGTATAGGATTTACTTATAGATTACCAATTTAATGTAAAAAGACTATTAGTGCATTAAGTTTTTTAGTATATAATACATTTAAATTTAGTGTGGAGAACATATGACTACTAATTTAGAGCTTACCTCAGCACCTCATAATACATACGATGAACTACCTTATGAAAGCTATCCGTATGCCCTAACCAATCCATATCACCTGCAGACGCTTGCTGTGTTATTTGGTATGAAACCACCAGCTGTTGAAACTGCTAGAATTCTGGAGCTAGGATGTGCTGCGGGCGGTAATTTAATACCTCATGCTATTAATTATCCTAAAGCACATTTTGTTGGAATAGATCTATCTAAAGTGCAGATAGATGAAGCTAATAAGCATAAAGAAGGATTAGATCTTAAAAATATAGAATTCCGACATTGTTCTATTACAGATATTGATGAATCATTTGGTAAATTTGATTATATAATTTGTCATGGGGTAATCTCTTGGGTGCCAAAATTTGTTCAGGATAAGATTTTTGAGGTAAGTACTAAAAATTTATCAGATAATGGTATCGTGTATATTAGTTATAATACACTACCCGGCTGGAATATGATTCGTACTATAAGAGATATGATGCTTTATCACGCAAATACTTTTAATAATATTAAAGATAAAGTTGCTCAATCTAGATTATTACTTGAATTCGTTAATGATAGCTTGGAAGAGTCTAACTCCCCTTATGCTCAAGTGTTAAAAAATGAAGCCAGTTTGCTTGCCAAACAAAATGATCATTATTTGCGTCATGACCATTTAGAAGAAGATAATGTACAATATTATTTTCATGAATTTATGGATGAAGCTAGAAAAAATAATCTACAATATTTATCTGATTGTAGTGTATCTACCATGTATTTAGGAAATATGCCGGCAAAAGTGGTGGAAAAATTACAAGCAATAAATGATATTGTTAGAACAGAACAATATATGGATTTCATTACCAATCGTCGATTTAGATCGACCTTACTTTGCCATAATAGTGTTAAATTAAATAGATCCATCAATAATGAGGATATTACTAAATTTAATATGACATTTAATATAGTGCCAGAAAAACCTCTTGTTGATATAGATATTAATTCACTCGAAGTAGAGAAGTTTTTTTATAATGGTAATAAAGATAATAGTTTATCAACATCTTCTCCTTATATGAAAGCGGTACTCTATACTTTCTCTGAGAATATCAATAACCCGATGAGTTTTGATAAAATTGCTGTGAGTAGTAGTAAAAAATTGCAGGGAACAAAATTGAATGAAATAAAGACCGAATTTTTAGCTAATGCCATGAAATTAGTGTTGCAAGGATATATTAATATCACATTGCAAAATGCTAGAAAAGAAGTAAATCTCGATAAACCTAAAGCATCCAAGCTTATTTCATATCAGGTAACTCATACTCCTACTATGTTGGTGACCAACCAAAGACATGAAGTTGTAGCTATTAATCTTTTTGAGAAGTTTGCTTTGCGATATATGGATGGTAAACACGACCACAAGCAAATAATTGAATCTGTCATGCAGCATGTTACTTCTGGCGAGATGACCTTAAGTCGTGATGGTAAAAAAATAGAGAATAATGATGAAATCAGCAAAGAATTAGCAGCATTCTTACAGCCAACATTAACTAAGTTTGTGGCAGATGCTTTTTTAGTGTAAAGAGCTAATACCAGTTCTCGAAATTAATTTAGGTTGAGGAATTGTAGGAGACACGGAACGCAGCCTTGCTGCGTACTTAAATGTACGTGAGGATGCGAGTCTAGGCTCGACGCACAAATTACCAACATAAATTAATTTCGAGAACTGGTATAATTAGTTATCGCAGGCAGCCTCCTAGGTAAATACTATTTGGGTTAGCTATAAATATTCTATAATTTTGTCACGTAACTAATTTTGTTAATAGAGAAATATGCTAATTTTCATTGACTTTATTGCCATAGAGCTTTAAAAGTGCTAGGAGACTGCTTGCAATAACTAAAATAATTCTATATTTGGCTCTTTTTGGCTGCGAATAAACATGATTTTTTTGAAATAGGTACACTATTCCTTCAAAAATCATATTTATTCTCGCTGAAAAATAGCTCAAAATATAATTAATTAGTTATCGCAGGCAGCCTCCTAGTGCAGTTTCACCATATATGAAATATAGCATCTATCTTTAGGTAATTCTTTGTGTAATATAATGTTACCATTCAAAAATATTTTTTCTAAAATTCAGGAAATCATTTGGCCAATAGAGAAGGAGGAATTAAAACTTTTTCTGCCTATGGCATTAATGATGCTTTGTGTTCTTTTTAATTTTGGTGCATTGAGATCCGTTAAGGATGGATTAGTCGTACCATCAATAGGGGCAGAGGTCATCAGTTTTCTAAAACTTTGGCTTGTTCTGCCATCTTCTATATTATTTGCTGTATTATATGTGAAACTCAGTAATCACATACGTTTTGAATATATTTTTTATATAATAATTTCCAGTTTTTTGTTGTTCTTTCTGATATTTGCCTATGTCATTTATCCTAATCAGGAGTTTTATCATCCAAATGCTGAGCAGATAGAACATTTAGTGTCTTTGTATCCTAATTTTCGATGGTTTATCAAGATAATGGGTAAGTGGAGTTATGCTATCATGTATGTTTGTGCAGAACTATGGAGTGCAGTAATTATTAACCTAATGTTTTGGCAATTTGCTAATAATATTTTCGATACAAGTAAATCAAAACGTTTTTATCCAATTTTAGGAATGGTGGGCAATGTTGGTTTAATTTTAGCTGGTAATGTATTAGTAGCTTTCTCAAATGTACAAGAGCTATCCGATGCTCAAGTTATAATAAATGAAGATTTACAATATAATTCAGAACTAATGTTACAACCGATTATTTCTATAATAGTGTTTGCCGGCATAATTTCAATGTTGTTATTTAAGCTAATTAATTATCTTATTTTGAATGATAAGGGGTTAGGAGCTGATTTTCAAGTAACGCAAATACAGGCAAAAACTTCCTTACCACTTTTGGATAGTATAAGGCTGATTATTAACTCAAAATATGTTGGACGCATCGCTTTATTGGTAATTTGTTATGGACTACTGATGAATATAGTGGAAGGTCCATGGAAAGATAAAGTAAGAGAGCTCAATCCCAATACGTTAGATTATATAAATTTTATGGGTAGGTTTAATATTTGGATGGGAATTTCCTGCGTTACTTTTATGGTAGTTGGCAGTAATGTGATTAGGAAATTTACTTGGTTAATTTCAGCATTATTAACCCCCTTAATGCTTTCGATAACTGGCTTAATGTTTTTTATCTTTGTTATTTTCTCAGAAAATATAGGTTGTGGTATCAAAGATTTAAACCTAATTTATGCGGCTGTAATTATTGGAGGAATACAAAATATTTTAAGTAAATCAACTAAATATTCGTTATTTGATTCGACAAAAGAAATGGCATATATCCCTTTGTCATTAGAATTTCGCACAAAAGGTAAAGCTGCTGTTGAGGTTATTGGTACTAAATTTGGTAAATCCTTAGGAGCTTTTATTCAGTCTTTTATATTTATTATGGTGCCTACTGCCACATGTGATTCAATAGTAGTTTATTTACTGACCATTTTTATTATTATAGTTATTTTATGGTTCTGGAATATAGTGCAATTAAACCGCGAATATGTAAAATTATGTAATTAACCTCAATTCTTCAAATCATTTGAGTATACCATAAAAATAATGAAAATAGCTATTAGTGGAGCTTAAAAATCTGTTATATTTATAGATATAACAGATTTTGGAATAACTTGTCATATCGAATTCAGATTAATTAGCATGCGAAAAACGTTAATATATATATCAGTGATAATTGCTGTAACCCTTTTGATTTATACTGTCTCATGGTTCGTAATTATTAGTTCTATCGCTGGTAAGATTAATGGGCAATATAGTAACCGTTACATTGCTGCTAATACGATAGATAGTGAACAAAAATATTTTGTTAAATTTAATAAAATTGCCAGCTATGGCTTTCCATTTAAAATTGCCTTTCAAATAATTGGTTGGCATGAAGAGGGAGAGAGTAGTGTAGTTGAATTTCATACCCCGATTTATATAGGTTATGACTTACTAAAACAAGCTTGCTTTATCACCTATTCTGGTAACGCAACAGGTCGTTATAAGCCTATTCAATTGGGATTTGGCACAAAATTTGAAAGTGATAATTATTCTTTTATAGCAAAGATTCCTTTAAGTTTGAAGTTATTTAAGATTTTTATACAAAAAAAAGAGCCGTTTGAGATTATAAATTTTGTCAAAAAGTTGGAATTAAGATCTGACAAAACCAAAATCTTTGATTTAGTTGACCAACAGAAACTATATGATGAAGATCATACAGTTATTTCATTTTCACTAGAAAAGAAAAAATATTATACTGATCTAGAAGATTTTAAAAATAATGTACCGCAAAAATTAAATATTACTTATTCAACAAATATCTTAGAAAGTAATATTATCAACAGAAGGATACCAGCCGGTCTTTTATTATATAGATTTGCTTGGCCAATGCCTTTTAATTTTGAAGGTAAGTTTTATATAAAAACAAATAAATCTATATATAGTGAATTTGCTAAAGATTTAGAAATAAAAATGATATCAAGCAAATTTTCAAGCAATATCCAAGATTCTTTGACTAGCTTCTTCTATCAAAATAAAGAGGAAGAAGGCAATCGTGTTAGCCACCTTAAGGTTGAATCAAAAATTGATTTGAAATCAGGATTTTCCGATAGAATATTAAATTCTATCCAGTATTTATTACCATATGTACCACCACTTCCTAGCAACTCGTCTATAATTGAAGAATTACAGTATATTAACAATAATAAAGATAAATTTAATTTAACTGAATTAGAGAATCATCAATATATTCTTGACTTAGATATAAATTTTTTTGCTAGAACACAAGATGTAATGAGAGCTCAAATAAATAATCTTAGTTTATTCTCTAATAATACTGGATTCCGGTTGTCAAGTGAGTGCAAGCTAAATTCATTTGGGAAATTTAATATTAATGGACTTGTGGTCGTCAATAATTACTTAAAGGTAACTGATATTATAACTAATTACTTCTTAAATTTAGGTAGGTTTAAAACATTTTCAGAAGATAGTCGTATGGTATACCAAGAAGGCATCAAATATTTTCTAAAAACCGTATCAGATCATCCTGATTCTAACTCAGGTGACATAAGTTTTGAGTATAAATTAGATTCAAGTAATATAACAAAAGGCAAAATAGGCACAGTCGATCTTGATAAATTTTTACCATTATATTATCTAGCATTATACAAAAAAGCCTCGGAAAAAATACGAGTTGGTGATAGTATAACAAAAAGAATACAAGAATTAGTACCTGATTTTAATGAACATCAAAAATTGTTAAAACAATTAATGGTTCAACCTTTTTTGGAGATTGATGATGATGTTTGGCAGGAGATCATAAAATAACAAATAGAGACGTAAATTGGACACTATAAAAATAATACATAAAGACTTAAGCAAAGAACTTTCTGCATTGAATAAGCTTATTCTAACCCACTTAGCTACCAAAGAGGAGCTAGTTAGTGTAATAGGTAAATATTTGCTAGAATTTGGTGGAAAGAGAATCAGACCGCTACTAACAATCTTAACTAGTAAAATGTTTGGTTATGTAGGAGAGGATAACATAAAGCTTGCTGCGGCTGTAGAGTTTATTCATGCAGCAACTTTACTGCATGACGATGTAGTAGATGAAAGTACCATGAGAAGATCTAAACCTACTGCTAACGTTATCTGGAATAGCAAGGCTAGTATTCTAGTGGGAGATTTCTTATTTAGTCAATCATTTCAGCTAATGGTTGATACAAAATCTATTAAAGCAATGAAATCTTTATCAAGAGCTTCAGCAATTATATCAGAAGGAGAGGTTTCGCAACTGGTAAAATTGAATCAGCGGAGAATTATTGACGAAACAGAATATCATGAAATAATTATGGCTAAAACTGCAGAATTATTTGGCGTATCTTGTGAAGCAGGAGCAATTATTTCTAATCAATCTAATGAAACTTGTGAAATCTTACAAAGATTTGGTAGATATTTAGGCAATATTTTTCAAATCATTGATGATTTATTTGATTATTTGGGGAATAGTAGTGACATTGGCAAGAATATAGGTGATGATTTTTTAGAAGGAAAAATAACTCTACCACTAATTTTCCTATATAAGAAGCTTGATGATAAGTGGCAGTTAAAAATTCAAGAAATGATTAAGGGAGATAACAGATCTGAAAGTGAGTTTAAACTAATACGAGATTTGATGATAGAACATTGTATTAAGCAGCAAATTATCAACTATTTAGCAGCTATTAACAATGAAGCTAGTAATTTATTAAAGCAAATTCCCATACAAAATATTTATAAAGATCACTTAGCTTCTTTATTAGAATTTACTTTAAATAGGTCTTATTAATAATAAATAAAGCCCCAGGCGTTATGTTAATCGGTTTAGCGATAATAATTTAGCTGTAAACATTATAGAAAATGAAAAAAATATCTAAAAACCATAATATGAAATTACCAGTGATAGTATCTTTCTTACTCGGCATTGCTACCGGAACAGGCTATAATAAAATAATTGATACAGCTTCTTGGCATAGTTTTAGTGCTGAAACTGATAATTTGAATGTTTGTTTTACCCCTCCATCCGGTTGTGGCTCACTAATAGCAAAAGAAATATCTAAGGCTAAGGATAGTATCTATATTCAAGCATTTGGTTTAACTTCACAAAAGATAGTGGATCAATTAATTAAAGCTAAACAAAACGGTGTTGAAATAAGGGTGTTATTGGATCGTAGTAACTTGCACGATAGATATTCTAAAATGCATGAATTAAAGCGGGCTGGTATTGATGTATCAATAGATAAAGTACCAGGTATTGCTCACAACAAAATTATGATTATTGATAAAAGTAAGGTGATTACCGGTAGCTTCAATTTTACTAACGCAGCTGATAATAGAAATGCTGAAAACGTTTTATTAATAGAAAATAGTGATATTGCAGAAACTTACTTGCAAAGTTGGCTTAGTCGTCGAGCAAAGAATTAGCTATATTTTGTTTGTTGTTGCCATTCTGCAAATAGTTTTAGTATATAGTATGAAGTTTTTTGTGTGGATAATTCCCAAACTCTTTTGCCAACTTTTCAAAATGAAATAGCCCGTAGGCAAAACCGATAATTGTAGGAATCATAATAATCCATACTCCCCAATTGCCAAAATATTCAATAAGATAGACAAAACTAAAAGAGGTAATAACAAACATTAAAGCTCGAGATAAAGCGAATGTCATAGTAGCACAAGTAAAACGTTTAAATATAGGAAAGCTTTTATAACAAATGGGAACAGCAGGACCTAAGCATTCACGCAGTAAGACCATAAAGAATTGAATCAAGAATAATTGGTAAGGAGAATTAACATTATTCAATAAATATGGACAAAAGATGATAAAAATAGAAAATATTATAAGTATAATTCGCATAGTTAATAACGGATGTACTTTTAAACTTAAATAAGTTAATATTAACATGGCTAACAGCTGTATTATACAGACAATAAAATTATGATGAATAACCTCAGGCATTGTATAACCAAAGCTAGTTTTCAAAATATTACCACAATGTATATACATAAAATAAAAACATACCGGTGCAGCACATTGTAATAAAAAGAAAGCTATTAATGTTTTCTTATTAACTTTTGCTTGCCAAAGGGGATTGTCTTTTAATACAGTTGGATCTGTATTAATTCTTTCAAAAACTCTTTTTATTCGACATTTAGCATCAGCAAATTCTGGTACTTCTCTAAGTTTGTTTCTTGCAACAGAACCAACCAATGCAATTACTGCACCAATCCAAAATGCCAGACGCCAGTTAAAACCATGAGAAGTAACAAGTGATGCAACCCCTAAAGCACATAATGACCCTATGATACAGGAAACCCATATTAATCCTACAGCTGTATATTGAACTGGTGGATTAATCGTTTCAGTTAAATAAAGTTGTGCCCCTGTCACCTCTCCTATAGAAGAGATAGCTTGAACAGCACGGCAAATTATCGCTATCCAAGCTGCCATACTTCCTATCTGAGCATAAGTAGGCAGATTAGCCATAACAAAACATGATGTAGACATTAAAAAAGTTGTAATGATCACTGTTGACTTACGACCTATATTATCACCTAACCAACCAAATATTAAGGCACCAACAGGTCGAAGAATATATGTAGAACAAAAGACAAAAGCCTTTATTAGAGAGGCTGTATGAGAATCGGTAGGTTCAAAAAATAACTCATTAAAAAACTCCACCATATGGACATATAACATTAAGTCAAAATATTCTAGGAATGTACCAGCTGAGAGTATTCCTATCGCTTCTTTCTGTTCTTTAGTTAGGCTTCTTTGTTCATGTTGATATCCCATCACTATTCACCTTATATTTAAATTACCTCATGTTATTCTCTGCTATAACTTATAGATGGATTTTTAAGGAGTTAACCTCTTCAAACCTCAGTTTTGGATTAGAATTTAAAAATTCTAATCCAAAAACTGGTATACTCAAATGATTTGAAGAATTGGAACGTAAAACAAGGGGTGAGCGAGCGGAGCGTACATAAAGTACGTGAGCACGCGAATACCCCGAAGTTTTGCGGAGCCAATTCTTCAAAGCAAAAGAGTATAAAGCAATAAAGAAAAATGCATTCTGGAAGCGGTTCTACGAATGCATTTTAACTTAATTTTTAGCTAATAATCTTATTTTTAATCTGAAAAATAAGATTATTAGCCATTTTTATTATTTTAACAATCAGGCGACGAACCGCTTCTAGGAGGCTGCCTGCGATAACTAATTAATTATATTTTGAGCTATTTTTCGGCAAGAATAAATATGATTTTTGCAGGAATAGTGTACCTATTTCAAAAAAATCATGTTTATTCGCAGCCAAAAAGAGCCAAATATAGAATTACTTTAGTTATTGCAGGCAGCCTCCTATCCTGATTGTTTACATTATTATTCCAATTTTGGATTAACTAAGTTAATCCGAAATTGGGGTTTCAAGTAATTAGTTGATGTTATATAACTCTATAACCACATAGGGGAAATAATTTTTGACAAAAATTCCTTATGTTTTTGTAACTCTTCCTTAGTTGGTTTGATAACTACAATATTATTTTTGTTTGCCATAGTAGTTCTAACAGACAACTCACTTGTATTTTCCACCTTTTTACTATTAATATTAAAACTTATCTGCCTACCTCCAGTAAGTTCAACATAAACTTCTGCTAGTAACGCTGCATCTTTAAGTGCTCCATGCAACTTACGTGAAGAATTGTCAATTTTATATCTTTTACATAATGAGTCAAGATTAGCCTTCATTCCAGGAAACATCTTCCGAGCCAAAGCAAGAGTATCAATAGTATTAGAAAGTTCTAAAAACTCTGTATAAGGTCTTTTGAGCAGAGACAACTCATAATTAATAAACTTAATATCGAATGCTGCATTATGTATAATAAGTCGGCTGGTACTAATAAACTCTAGGAACTCCTCAACAATTTCTGCAAAGATCGGTTTATCTTTTAAAAACTCCCCCGATATACCATGTATTCGATAAGCTTCTGTTGGCATATCTCGTTGTGGATTGATATAAAAATGAAATTGCTTACCGGTTAAAACTTTATTAACCATTTCAATAGCCCCAATCTCAACAATCCTATGACCACTTTTGGGTTCTAAGCCAGTTGTCTCAGTATCTAAAATTACTTCTCTTAATTGCTGCATTTTAATTTTTGTATTAGTTGAGTTATTTGTTTATCTAAATCTACTATATTAACATCAGTATTAATAACAAAATCTGCTTTTGCTATTTTAATCTGTTGTGACAATTGAATTTGAGCTATTTTATTGTAAGTTGTTAAACTAAACCCTTCCCTAGACATTGCACGTTTTAACCTAGATTCTTCTGAGCAGAATGTTGTAACATAAAAATCAAAATATTTATCAAATCCGGCTTCAAAAAGTAATGGAATCTCAGCAAATGTAATTTCTGAATCATTATTTTGCCGTTTAAAAAGAGACAAACCTTCCACTACAAATGGATGAATAAAATTTTGCAATTTGCTTCTTGATAAATCATTAGCATAGATTAGCTCTGCAATTTTTCTTTTATCAAAAACTTTTAGATCAGGCAGTAAGTTAAGAATTATATTTTGTATTGCCAACTCTTTGTAGAGTTCCTTAATATACTCGTCAGCAGAAAAAGTCATAAATCCTAAATCAGCTAAATAATTTAAGACGAAAGTTTTTCCTGAAGCATAACTACCAGTGATTCCCACACAGATCATTCTAATAAATATTTTATTTTTCTATAATAAAAAGCCTACATTTATTAGCTAGCTCAATAGTTCTTTCTAGCTCAATAACAATCACTTTTTCTTTCTGTATTGCTACCCCTTTATAACCATAATTAGCTAAATTCTTTATTGTCTCTGGTCCTATTGTAGGTATATCAATTCTAGTATCTTGCCCCTTCTTCATCATTTTAACAAGTACCCCACCTGTAGAATTCTTACGTAAATGTGAACATCTTTTTATCAAGTTATCTGTACCCTCCGCTGCTTCAATACCTATAATATATCCATTATCAACAATTACTGATTGTCCTACATCAAGATGTCCTATACCATCCAATAGCTTCATTCCTAACTCGATATCTGTATTATCTCTTCCTGATGGAACCATTATAGTCATACTCCCCTTTTTTGCACTCAATATTTCATAACTAGAAATTACTTGGAATCCCTTCTCTTCGAGAAAATCTGTTACTATACTAAGAAGTTTATCATCTCCTAAAAATTTTTGTTTCAATATGCGTGCAAGTAGCCTTGATCCCATTAAATCTACTTTAATTGCTTTAAAATTAGGACGATTTACACCACCAGCAAGAATTATATTTTTTACATCATACTTACGAAAATACTCAATTATTGGTCTAACCATACCAATTTTAAAAAATTGGTGGGTAAAATTCTTATATAATACTGGATCTGCTTCTCCTTCTAAAGCTACGATATAACATTGTCCACCTTGCTTAATAAAACTTTCAGCCAGTGAGATTGGCAATAAGCCATTTCCTGCTATAATTCCAACTATATTCAAAGGATTAGAAAAATTAGAATGTAAAGCTAAGGGCAAATTTTGGTCAAGTACATTTTTTATAGTTAGAGGATTTGGATGATGAGAACGAAAAACAAGGGGGAAGTAAGCACATCGTACTCTTTGTATGTGAGTACGCAAATACCACCAAATTTTGTGAAGCCAATTCTTGAAAACAGAGGAATATATTTGCAACATTTTAGCTGTTTGTCCTATCTTGATCGACTTGTCTTGGTTGACAAAACACTCTGGTACTATCCTGTTTTACAAAGGCGATAATTTGTTCTACAATAGAATTGCCTTTATATCGTTTTAAAACTTTCTCAATCCTATCAGTAAAAATACCTTCGCTAATAAAAAGCTCATCTACAGCTTTTATAGCATCAAGCGTTTTCTGACTATCAAAGCCACGTCTTTTCATCCCAACTAAGTTTATACCTTCAAGAAATGCCCTTTCACTTATAGCTAACCCAAATGGAATCAAATCTCTCACCACTGCAGACCCACCACCTACCATCGCATGCTGTCCTATACGTACAAACTGCTGAACAGCAGAAAGCCCTCCTATAATAGCATAATCACCAACTTTAACGTGACCAGCTAGGCTAGCATAATTTGCAAAAATTACATTATTTCCTACGGTGCAATCATGGGCTATATGTACTCCAACCATAAATAAACCATTATTACCTACAGAAGTAACCATACCACCACCTTTACTACCAGCTTGAATAGTTACATATTCTCTAATAGTATTATTACTACCTATGATAACCTCTGACTTTTCTCCCTCATACTTAACTATTTGAGGGGACTGACCAATAGAAGCAAATGGATATATAACTGTATTAGCACCAATTTTTGTTTTTCCCTCTATAACTACATGTGATTTTAGCTCAATATTATCTGCTAAAACCACCTCTGATCCAATAGTACAAAAAGGACCTATTCTGACATTCCTACCAATCGAAGCCCTTGGATCTACTATGGCAGTTGCATGTATAGCTGGTAAGATCATTGTTAATTCCTATTTTTAAACATTGCAGTAAATTTGCTCTCTGCAACTATCTGATCATCAACTTTAGCATTACTTGAAAATTTCCAAACAGAACCTCTATTTTGTTCTATTTTAGCATAAATATGTAATGTATCGCCTGGTTCAACAATTTTACGAAATTTTGCCTCTTCAATAGACATAAAGAACACCTCTTTATCATCCTTTGTGAAACCCATTGATTTTGCTACTAAAATAGCAGAAAGCTGAGCCATAGCCTCAACAATTAACACCCCGGGCATTACTGGCTTTGTTGGAAAATGACCAGTAAATTGTGGTTCATTAAGAGTAACATTTTTGATACCAACAATTGACTCATTAAGTTTAAATTCTAACACCCTATCTATTAATAAAAATGGATAGCGATGAGGCAACATTTCCATTATTTCTATAATATTAATTTTCATCTATGTTCCGTTTTTTTATAAGCTGTTTTATAATTATTGATTGTCTATGCCAATCTCTAATCGGTACGGCAGGAAACCCACCAACTGTTACTCCTGGTTCAACATCTTTTATCACCCCGGCTTTTGCTGCTACTTGAACTTTATCACCTAGTACTATATGTCCAGCTAGTCCTGCCTGTCCTCCAAGAGCACAATATGCTCCTATTGTAGTACTGCCTGATATACCTACTTGTGCGACAATAATCGATCCCCTTCCTATTATAGCATTATGTCCTATCTGCACTAAGTTATCTATTCTACATAAATCTCCTATCACCGTATCATTCATCGATCCTCTATCAATAGTAGTATTGCTACCTATCTCAACATTATTACCTATTTTTACCATACCAGTGTGGAAAATTTTCTTATGAATCCCTTTATCTGTTGCAAAACCAAACCCATCTTGTCCAATTTTTGCTCCCGCTAATATTACCACATCATCACCTATTATACCGTAACTTATTGAAACATTTGAGTATATTAACGCTCTATTACCTATTATTACTCCATAATCTATAAAAGTTCCAGATTCTATAACACAATTATCACCTATTACAGCATAATCTTCAATAACAACATTATGTCCTATATAACAATTACTTCCTATAGTGGCAGAATCCGAAATATAGGCAGATGGCATAATCTTATTAGGATAAGTTTTTGCTTTACTGTAAAACAAATCCACTAATTTTGCATAAAAGAAATACGGATTTTTTACTTTTAATAAAACTGTTCCATTATTAGATTCTTGTGAAAAATTCTCTGGAACTATGCAGCATGAAGCTTTAGTATTTTGGAATTGAGTAATATATTTACTATTACTTAAAAAACTTATATCACCAACATCAGCCTCTTCTAACGACTTAATATCATGGATTAACAAGTCACTGGAGCATAATATCTCAGCACCTATTAACTTTATAATTTCTGATAATTTATAAGAGGCAGATTTTTTATAAAAACGTGGATTTATCATAGTTAGTTCTTTTTACAAAATAATGGGAACATTATAAACACCTGCTAGAAAATACTCAAGTTTTCTTACAACCCAAATTCTGAATTAAGGAAGGTAGAAATGTAAGTATACTCCTATGAAAGCAAGAATTGATAAGGATAAAAGAATATAGTAACCCCAATTTCGGATTAACGAAGTTAATCCGAAATTGGGGTATAAAAAATTGCATTCAAAATACCTTAATTTTAGTTTGCGGACAAGATCTAACATCTTTGGCTTATATACTAGACAACGTACCATTTAGCAGCACGTAGTAAAGGGGAATATAAATCCTCATCCATAGGAATCAAGATATTTTTTTCTTCTTCTATTGTGGGGGATCTATCAAGAAAGTAAATTTTAGGTGCATCTTTAATAATTGCAAGAGGTGTCTGTTCATCGCCTTCACCCATAACAAAAACTGCTGAAGTAGCCAAAGCATCTAAAATATTCACTTGTGTAACCTTTAATGGATTATTGTAAAGATCAGGTTTATCAATATATGAATAAAGGGGACTAAAACCACACCAACCAAGGGCGATGCCTGTTACACCTCGTCTCATGATTGTTGTATGACTGTCTGTAATTACAACACCAATCTTTTTAAGATTGTGTTTCTTTTTCAAATATTCCCAGATCCAAATAACTGTTTTTTGAATATTCTCAGGATATAAAACATATACTTCATTTACGTTTGATTCATCTATACCTGCAGAAGGTATAAGTATACCATTCTTAATAGTTAATAAAGATCATAAGGATTATTGTCTGTTTCCAATACTAAATCTGCTTCTTGCTGAATCAACAAATTCTTACATATACTATCCTTTGAAACGAAACGTCCTTGTATGACACTAATTATCTTAGACGTTATAGCAACAATATCTTCATCTACAATATCTTGGATATATTGATCTAAAATTTGTTCTAGACAATCATTAACCTCAATCCTGTGAGTTCTTATGGCTTTAATACGCATGGCAATTTATCATCCCATCAAGGAAGGACCATAGTAATTTAGCTCCTTCTTTTGCACCATGGGAGACTTTTTGTTGGTCGTTTTTGTTAAGAGAGTCGATCATACTAACTAATTGTTCTGTATGCCATTGATCAGCTTCTTGATGAACAGAAAAAAATTGCAATGTTTTGTCATCTTGAACTCCATAATGCTTTTTTAAACCATCAATTTTAGAAGTAGCAACTTCTGGCGTTTGCCTTTCATAGGCATACAAAGCTCCTAATCCTGTGGGATAATCTGTTCTCACTAGCTTCAAATATCCTTCAACTAGCTTGCAAGTTGAAATTAATTCTGGAGAATTTGGGATTGACTCCCTTGATACACCTATCCCTTCAGCAAAGCGTAACCATAGCTCAGGATGATTATCATCACCTTTTTCCTCATCAATCAAATTCTCTAGCAAAATTTGCCTTGCTTGAATATTATCACAAAGAGCATGGATTTGACTTATATATCTAGGAAAAGCAGAAACATGATGATAGTATTCTTTTGCATAGATTTGTAATATCTCATGTTTCAGTAATCCTTCATTCCATGTCTTATAAAATGGATGTTTAAGTAAATGAAATACCTCAAGAGATATATTAAGGTTTGTGCAAAATGTCATGAGATATCCTTTATGTTTGTAAGTTTACAAATAGTATAATTAGAGTGTTTTTTCAGAATCTTATCATCCCATCCTTTAAAATAGCTTAAATCAATGAATGTATCACCAGAATATAAGTGGTGTATTTTTGTTAGTATAAAATAAGAAATCAGATTATATTCTAAAAATAAATGAGCAATTTCAGCTCCTCCAATCATGAAAAGTTTCTTTGCTGAGTTTAAAGATTGAATATATTGTAAGAATTCATTCAGTGTAGTTACTATCTTTGCATCGCTGGAAACAAAATGAGGATTACAAGAAAAAACAATAATATCTCTATTAGTAGGCAAAGTTTTTGGTATTATATCATAAGTCTTCCGCCCCATAATCATAATATGTCCAATAGTTGTGGTTCTAAAATGTTCAAGTTCTTCAGGGTAGCTCCAAGGCAAAGAGCTTCTATAACCAATAACTCCTTGTTCCGTTGCTGCCATGATACCTATTATCTTGTTTTCTTGATTCATTTGAGTATACCCACTATTGAAAGTTTTGATGTGTTGCAAAAAATCGCATATGGTCTTTTACATTATGAACACGCAAAAAATCTACCTTATCTTTTAATGCAAGGGAAATAGCAATAGTTTCAATATCTCGATTCTTAGCATCAGTTGGAGAAAATGCCTGAATATAAGATTTTCTAGAATGTCCAACCATTATTTGAACACCTAAGCTCTTAAGTTCTTGAGTGTGCCGCAAAATCTCTATGTTCTGATATGACGATTTACCAAAACCAATACCTGGGTCAAGGATAATATCTTCTTGAGAAAAGCCGATATTTAAGAGATGTTCAATGGATCGCTTTCCCCATTCTTTTATCAAAATAATAGGTCTGTGTTCTAAAGATAGAATTAATTCTTGATTAGGTGGAATACTTAATGAATGCATAAAGCATAGTTTACAACCTTTCTCAGCAATAATCTTCAGAGTCCGATCATCAAAATCCCCCTTGACATCATTAATCCAACTAATTTGATAGTTTTCAAGAAGCTGTTTAACAGTAGATGACCAGAAACTATCTATGCTAACTTTAAGCATTTCATTATTTATTAATGTTGTAATCCCATCTAGAACAGGTTTTAATTTGTTATATTCCTCCTCTGGTGTATGAATCACAGCCCCTGGTCTGGTGGATTGAGCACCAATTTCAATAATACTAGCACCATCACTAGCTAATTCTTGAATTTGCTCAATTGCTTTGTCTGGATTATTAAACTTCCCCCCATCGGAAAAGGAATCACTTGTAATGTTAACAACGCCCACAAACAAAGGATATAGAACAAAGCTTTTAGAAAAAGAATTTGTTAAAGGCATCTTTGTCCAGGGCGATACTCCCATGAGGGCTAAAAGATGTTGCAAGAATGGTCGAGTACTTAATTCTGGATGTGGAATTGTAAGCTTAGGGGTATTGATCTGGAGTTCATCCCAAAGTAAAATATCTATATCTATAATACGAGGAGCCCATTTTTCATAAGTAGCTAATCGTCCTATCTTAGATTCTATCAATTTTATGGTTTTAAGTAGTGCATCGGGTGATAAATCCGTCTTTCCTACAACTACCATGTTTAAGAATGGCTTATTCCAAGATGGAGGAGCGTTATCTGGCAAAATCGCTTTGGTTTCAAGCACAATTGAAGATTTAACATTGCGTAAACAACTTTGTGTTAATAGATTCACCGCAATATTTAAATTATTAATACGATTTCCTAAATTAGATCCAAGACTAATGTAAATCATTGTCCCTCCCCTTTATTATATAAAGCAGAGCAGTAAGTAAAAGTGACATCCCCATGAATATCTTGGACGGGCGGTGACATTTTACGTGTCATTACATTGACGCATTTAACAAGATCACGATGTTTTATTAAAGACTTATCAATAGCATGATAAACTTCTCTCGTTAAATGTTCTATAAGATTAAAATGTTTAGTTTGGCAAAGAGATTTAATAGTTTGAACAAGCTCAAGATAACAAACTGTATCTTCAAGCTTGTCGGTAATTATAGCTTTTGGGGGAGTTGTAAATTCTAATTCAATATTAAAACTAACTAGTTGCGAATGAAATTTTTCTTGTTCGCTACATCCAAGATGAATCCATATCCGTAAATCTGAGATTGTAAGTTTTAAAAAGTTCTTATCGAAGGTTTACCTCTTATATAATTTTATCAAAAAAAGACTTCTAGAAATAGGCATAAAGCCCTTCATTATATCATAGTAACATATAAAATATATTGAGTCAATAATTTTTTTGTATTAACTAAACTACCATGCCATTTACCTGGTGTTCCCATAGTTCCTTAAACTTACCATTTGGAATTGTAAGTAAGTCTAAAAAGCTTCCGTCTTCAACAATTTTTCCGCCTTCCATAACAACAATTCTATCTAAATGCCTTATAGTTGAAAGACGATGTGCTATAGCAATTACTGTTGCGTTATTTGTTTTGAGCATTAGGTTAATGGATTTTTGAATTTCTTGTTCAGTGTGGCTATCAAGTGAAGAAGTCGCTTCATCTAGAATTAAAATGGGAGCATTTTTAAGAATAGCCCGTGCAATTGCAATACGTTGACGTTGACCTCCGCTTAGTTTTACACCTCTTTCTCCGACAATAGTGTCGTATTTTGCAGGTAAAGTTTCAATAAATTCATGGATATTCGCTGCTTTTGCTGCATTTTCAATTTCAGTTTGTATGGCATTTTCTTTGGCATATCCAATATTCTCACCAATTGTACGGTGGAAAAGCATAATATCTTGAGGAATTAATGATATTTGGGATCGTAAACTATCGGAAGAAATATCATAGATGCTTTGATTATCAATCATAATATCACCATTTGTTGCTTTAAAGTTTTTGAGTAACAACGATATTAATGTTGATTTTCCCGCTCCAGAATGTCCAACTATCCCAACCTTTTGCCCAGCTTTAATATTAAGATTTAGATTTTGCAATACATTACTGTTATTTGCATAACTGAAAGATAAATTTTGAAATACAATATCACCTTTTACAATCTTTAACTGGGACGAATGAGGTTTATCGATTGTGTCTTGAGGAATTTGCATAACTGTAAATGCAGAACAAAAAGCAGCAACGTCTTGTAAAAAATCTTTAATCCTCATTGTTGTATCCCAAGAATTTTCAGTAAATAAAAATGCAAGGGACATAACAAAGGCAATGTCTCCTATTGAAATTTCCCCCCTATTGCGTATATGGATAACGTAAAAAAATAAAGATATTAAAAATACCCAATAAAATAGACATAGTATTAGAGATATAATTAAATCATATCTGTAATATTTGATAAGTAATGGGTTATGGATATTATTGTAATAATCTTGTATTTTTTGTAATTCACGTTGTTTGGTAACGAAAGAAAATATTGTAAAAATATTAGTAATACAATCTGCAACCGTTCCAAATAAGTGATACCAGGAATCTTGTTTTGCTTGCTCCATTTTAGCAAGCTTTGTAAAAAATTTAAATGATACAGGTGAGTAAATAGCTGTAAATATTAAAACAAAAAGAAATATTTTTACATTAGTGCAAGCCAGGGCAATACCAGAAAACAATGTAATTAATAATGGTTTACTAAGCTGAAACTCAAGAGCATTATGCATCTTATAGTAGCTATCACCAATTCCTTTTATCTTTCCAACCACAGCACCAGAAAGATTATTTTGAAAAAATACATATGGCAGATTAAAGCAATGTTTGCAAATTTTATCCAACATATTTTGGAAAATATAAGGCATGCATTTTAATTGAGCAAAATCATGTGCACGCCATGCTCCATCAAGAACAACTTGTGCACCTACAAATACCATTATTGGCTGCCAGCATTGTGTAAAAGTAATATGTTGGTTTTGAGTAAATAAATCAATTAAAAGCTTTACAGCATAATAATGTATAATTGGATACGCTCCACTTGCAAATGGAGCTATCATCATTATAAAATATTGATATTTATATGGTTTGATAACTGACCAGAGAAAGAAAAACCGATTATTCATTTAGATAATCTCTATGCCTTAAATTATAGTCAATTAACTTGAATTGGCAACGTTATAAATCCAATTAGTATTAGCCCTGGCGTCATTGCACATAGGCGTCAGTTTAAGGAGTAAGTAAAACACAGTATATCTGCACATAAGCGTCATTGCGAGCCACCGTAGGTGGCGTGGCAATCCATAAAAGAGTGGATTGCTTCGTCGTTACAAAGTGACTTGCAATTTAATTGGCAACTCACGTTAATTAGATAGATTGCTTCACCGACCTACGATCTTCCTCGCTAATAGATGAAGTAATGCTAATCTGTTTAACTATAGAGGCTAATTCATGTTTTTAATTTTTTGAGATAATCTACTGATTTTACGTGAGGCGGTATTTAATTTGATAATATTTTTTGTTACACCTTTCATTATTTCAGATTGTGCAACAATCAACGCTAATCTGGCTGATTCTTTTGAACCGCTAGCAACTTCTTGCAAAACCTTTTTTAAATATGTTTTAATTCTACTCGATCTATTCTTATTTATTAAAGTTTTTTTGATTGTTTGTCTTATTGCCTTTTTTGCTGATGAATGATTAGCCATATTTATTATTTTCCTACAGATTCATTAATTTTGTTCTTCATGGTTATGACTCTTTGCTTTTGGGGTCATACAGCCTTTACTATTTACATCTCTATCAACGAACTCAATATAAGCAACTGGTGCCATATCCCCATAGCGAGAACCAGCCTTTATTATCCTAGTATAACCACCTGGACGCTCACTATATCTTTTGCCTAAAACACTAATAAGTTTTTCAGTTGCCACTTTATCTTTGATTTTAGCAAGCACCATTCTTCTAGTTGCTAAATCAGATTTCTTAGCTTTAGTTACTAGCACCTCAATATATGGTCTAAGCTCTTTAGCTTTAGGTAAAGTTGTCTTTATTTGCTCATTCATCACAAGTGCCACAGCCATATTAGCAAACATCGCCTGTCTATGACTACTTGTTCTATTGAGTTTTCTACCCTTAATTTTATGTCGCATATTGTTACCTTAAATTAATATGGATCTTCGTAACGCTTAGATAGATCCTGAATATTTTCTGGAGGCCATCCCGCTACATCCATACCAAATTTCAAGCCAAAACTGGCTAATATATCCTTAATCTCATTAAGAGATTTTCTACCAAAATTTTGAGTTCTCAGCATTTCTGCTTCTGTCTTGATAACAAGATCTCCTATATAAATTATATTATCATTTTTCAAACAATTTTGAGATCTGACAGATAATTCTAATTCCTCAACTTTCTTCAACAAGGCTGGATTAAATGATAATTCTTCCAATTTATCCTGTTTATCTTCTACTTGCTCTTCAAATGTGATAAATAATTGTAACTGATCTTGCAAGATTCTAGCAGCAAGGGCTATAGACATCTCAGGAGAAATACTACCATTAGTTTCAACGGTCATAATTAGCTTGTCATAATCTGTAACTTGACCAACACGTGTATTATCAACTTTATAGGTAACCTTCCTTACAGGACTGAATAGTGCATCTATTGGGATTACCCCAATAGCTGATTCCGAACCAACATTACTCACAGCAGGAGCATAGCCTTTTCCCGTCTCACACACTAGTTCCATTTCAAGTTGAACTCCTTTTGCCAAGGTACAAATCATATGATTAGGAGTCAGTATCTCCACATCATGACCTGCTCCAATCATACCGGCAGTTACCACGCAAGGACCAGTAGCACTTAATCTTACAATCTTTTTTTCGGAAGAATGCATTTTAATGACTACGGACTTAAGATTTAAAACCACATCAACTAAATCCTCTTTAACACCAGGTATAGCAGAAAATTCATGCACCACCCCTGGTATCTTTATCGAGGTTATCGCAGCACCCTGAAGAGATGAAAGCAGAACTCTCCTCATAGCATTACCTATTGTCAGACCAAACCCCCTCTCTAGAGGTTCAACTACAATTTTTGCTATATTAGCATTCTTATCAGGATTGTCATAAACTATCTTAGAAGGTTTGATCAATGAGTTCCAGTTTTTATTTAATGATGACATTATTTACTACCCCCTATACTCTTCTTCTTTTTGGTGCCCTAACACCGTTATGGGCAACAGCTGAAACATCCAAAATTGATGTAACTATAAAATTTTGACTAAACACTGCACGCATAGCCGATTCCCTTTGTGCCCCTGCACCTTGCACCCTAATTGAAACAGTCTTAAGACCATGCTCTTTTGCCACCTCTGAGGCTTTATCAACAGTTATTTGAGCAGCATAAGGAGTAGCTTTTCTAGCCCCTTTAAAACCATGTGTACCGGCTGTTGAAAAAGCTATAGCATTACCTTGTACATCTGTAAAAGTAACAATAGTATTATTAAAAGTTGTTTTTATATGAACAACACCAAGAGTGATATTTTTTCTTTTTTTCTTGATCTTAGTATTAGTCTGACTCATCATTATACCATATTACTTTGTAACTTTCTTCTTACCGGCAATCGCAACAGCTTTACCTTTCCTTGTTCTAGCATTAGAATGAGTATTTTGTCCTCGCACAGGCAACTTTCTTATATGTCTAAGACCTTGGTAACTTCTAATATCTTTTTTCTTCTTGATGTTAAGATTTACTTCTCTTCTTAAATCACCTTCTACTTTATATTCTTTTTCAATAATATTACGTAAAATAATTAATTCTTGATCAGTTAAGTCTTTAACCCTTTTACTTTCAGATATTCCAGTTTTTTGACAAATCTTTCCTGCAGCAGAAAAACCAAGTCCATAAATATATGTTAAACTCACTACTAATCTTTTGTTTGCTGGAATATTAACACTCGCTATTCTTGCCACAAATAATCTCCAAAATTTTGATAACAACCAAAAGGGAATAATATAAAAATATCCCTTAAAGTCAAATAATTTCTAACATTTTATCTAAAACGCATTCTACTTCTTGCTTATCCTTACTCGCATCGACAACATAGAACTCACTATTATCTCTATAATAGCTAAGTAATGGATAAGTTTCTATCTTATATTCTTCTATTCTATGTTTAATAGTCTGTTCATCATCATCTTGGCGGTGAATAAATTTATCTGATCCACAAACATCACAAACATTATCAACCTTAGGTTTAATAAAATAACTATTATAAATTTGTTTACAATTTGCACAACTAAATCTACCTAGAATCCTTTTAATAATCACCTGATCGTCTATGTCAAAAAATACCACTTTAATCTTTTGACTAGCAAACTCTCTAAGAAATATAGCTTGCTCTAAATTACGAGGATAACCATCTAGAACATAACCTTTTTTATACATGTCCTGAGTTAAGAATTTTCTAACTACATTATTTACCAATTTATGAGGGACAAGCTTTCCTTGTGCCATATATTCTTGAATTAACAGCCCCTCTTCGTTATTTACCTCTGTCATTTGTCTAAATATATCACCAGTAGACACATGAGGTAAGTTTAACTTTTCTGCTAATAACTTTCCTTGAGTTCCTTTCCCTGAACCAGGAGGTCCTATAAGCACTATAATCACTTTAACACCCATATTTAGATATATAACATAATATATACTTGCCACTAAGTATAAAAACACATTATTTTAAGAATTGGCTGCAAAAATTCTAGGAGGCTGCTGGATAGCTACAACCTCCTAGTTTTTTAACTTCATTTTTTTTATTAACCCCTCATATCTACTGCTAAATAAATGAGTTTGAATTTGAGCAAATGTATCTAGAACAACATTAACAACAATTAAAAAACTTGTCCCCCCTAGAGCAAAAGATACAGCATATTTATTCATTAACATTTCAGGAACTATACATATAAAACTAAGATATATACCACCTATGACAGTTAATCTAGTTAATAAATAATCAAAATATTCCGAGGTATTTTTACCAGGTCTTTTTCCAGGAATATATGCCCCATATTTTCTCAAATTATTTGCTGTTTCTTCTGAATTAAAAACTATTGCCGTATAAAAAAAGCTAAAAAACATTATCAAAGCAACATATAACAAAATATATAGAGGTTTTCCATGCCCTAAATGGAAAGTTACTAAATTCATAACTTCCGAATTATTGCTAGAAAAATTAGCTATTGTTATAGGAAACAATAAAATTGAACTAGCAAATATTGGTGGTATTACCCCAGAAGTATTAAGTTTAAGAGGCATATGAGTTGAATCACCACCATAAATTTTGTTACCAACTTGCCTTTTTGGATATTGTACCAAAACTTTCCTTTGTGCCTTCTCAAAGAAAATTATCATGGCTATAATTAAAATAACTCCTAAACAAATAGCTATCACCACTATGGGGGACAATCCTCCACTTCTTGACAACTCAAACATACTTATAATGCTACTCGGTACTCCAGATACTATACCTATAAATATAATCAAGGAGGAACCATTACCAATCCCCCTAGCAGTAATCTGCTCACCAAGCCACATTAACAACATAGTACCTACAACTAAAGTGATAACAGTGGTAACTTTGAAAAACAGCCCAGGTATAATCACTACAGGTCCTACATTAGTTACAGCATGTTCTAAACTTATTGCCACACCATACGCCTGAAAAGAAGCCAATAAAACAGTTAAATATCTAGATAATTGATTGATTTTTCTTTTACCAACCTCACCTTCTTTTTTTAAATTCTCTAACGGCTTGTAGGCTATTGACATCAATTGAATAATAATTGACGCAGTGATATATGGCATAATTGCTAAAGCAAAAATAGACATCCTACCTAGAGACCCTCCAGATAACATGTTAAACATACCAAGTATACCGGATTGATTTTGTTCAGCTATACTGTTCAACGCAACCGAATCAATACCCGCTATAGGAATAAATGAACCAAATCTACATACTATAAGAACTAGAATAGTAAAAATAACTCTATTAGCTAAATCTTTATTAGATTTTTGTGTGGAATTTAAGCTCATAAATTACAATATTTGACCACCAACTTGTTCTATTATTTTTTTAGCAGATACTGAATAAGCATCTAATTGAAACGATAAAGGACTATTAAATTCACTGCTGCTAACAGATAATAACTTAACCAATAAATTACTATTCTTAATTAATCCTGCTTCAACTAACTTCTCTTTTGTGATAACTTCTGTTGAATTCAAACGATTTTCTGATATTAAAAACTCTATATCAGCAATATTTACTACACTATATTTCTTAGAACTAGGACAATTAAATCCTCTCTTTGGTAATCTTTTAATCATAGGCATCTGCCCACCTTCAAAACCTTTGATAGCTACACCAGATCTAGATTTTTGACCCTTGACGCCTCTACCACATGTTTTACCTTTACCGCACCCAATACCACGCCCTACTCTTTTTTTATCTCTCTTGGCACCAAAATTGTTAGATAACTCATTCAACTTCATTTTCTAAACTCTAATTTATATTTTCTACTTTTAACAAATGCTGTACCTTCTTGATCATCCCTCTAACAGAGCTGGTATCTTTTAAAATAACAGATTTATGCATTTTATTTAAACCTAAACCTACCAAGGTTTCTTCCTGATCATATTTACGACCTATGCTACTACCAATTTGGGTAACTTTAACCTTTGCGTCATTCATTTTTTCTTTATCACTATTCATAGATTTCTACAACCCAATTATTACTTATAACTTATTTTAATAAAAAACTATCTCTCAACCCGTTGTTTCACAAGATATCTCTTCAAATACCATGCCAACCCGTTAAGGTTTTAAATATAGCCTCTCTGTCATTGCGAGGAACCACTTTGTGGTGACGAAGCAATCCAAAAATTAGAATAAATCTGGATTGCTTCGTCGTGTTTACACACTCCTCGCAATGACGTATATGCACCTCAAATGTCATGAGTACAGCTCAAATTATTCTGATATTACTTCTTGTTGCCCTTTTATAGATTGAGTTG
This sequence comes from Rickettsia endosymbiont of Pseudomimeciton antennatum, assembly GCA_020881195.1. Taxonomy (GTDB): domain Bacteria; phylum Pseudomonadota; class Alphaproteobacteria; order Rickettsiales; family Rickettsiaceae; genus Tisiphia. Next base: position 34,997 of record JAJIYL010000053.1, read on the forward strand.
ATATCTCATTTAGGTTTTTTCCTCTCCTTTCAGCAATATTCTTTGGAGAAGAAAGTTGAGATAACGCATCAAAAGTTGCAGCAATCATTGCATATACATTACTAGAACCCAAAGATTTAGCAACAATATCATGAACTCCTAAAGAATCAAAAATAGCCCTCATAGCACCACCGGCGATAACACCAGTACCGGCTTTGGCTCTTCTTAAAATAACTTTTGCTGCTCCGCTTTTACCAATAACATCATGATGAATAGTTCTACTCTGATAAAGAGGAACCCTAATCATATCTTTCCTTGCTTCTTGAGTAGCTTTAGCTCTAGCCTCTGTTACCTCTTTTGCTTTACCATGACCATAACCGACCTTACCAGCTTTGTCACCAGCCACAATACAAGCAGAAAAAGAGAATTTCCTACCACCTTTTACTACTTTAGTAACTCTGTTTACATCCACCAAAGTTTCTGTTAACGCTTCACCTGTATTTTTTTTAGCTTTAGCCATTTCTTAAACCTAAAATTAGAAATTCATTTTTTTTCTTGCTGCATCAGCCAATGCCTTAACAACACCATGATATTTATAACCACCCTTATCGAATACAACTTCTTGTACTCCTTTAAGTGAGGCTCTTTCCCCTATCAACTCACCTACTTTTGTGGCTGTACCAACATTACAGTTGGATTTTTTTAACTGTCTAATTTCTTTATCCAAGGTTGAAGCAGAAGCAATAGTTATTGACTGTTTATCATCTATAACTTGTGCATATATATGCTTTCCAGATTTAAAAATAGACAATCTGATTCTGTTTGATACCTTTGATATTTTAGACCTTACTCTAGCCTTTCTTATATCAAACTTTAATTTTGAACTACGCATATTAACTATTAACTCTTAAATTTTAGTTTTTCTTCCCTTCTTTCCTTTGGACATATTGACCTTTACGTTTAATACCCTTGCCCTTATATGGCTCAGGCGGTCTCTGTTTTATAATAATTGATATAAACTGCCCCAGTTTTTCTTTATCAACACTTTCTAATATAATCTGATTTTGTTTAGGAGCAGTAACTTTTATATTTTGAGGTATCTCTATTTTAGTATTGTGACTTTTAGCAAGCATCAAATTTAAATATTTATCCTTTACCAAAGCCTTATAACCAACACCATTAACTTCCAGTTCTTCTGTAAAACCTTCTTTAACACCTTTCATCATACTATTTATTATACTTCGTGCCGTACCCCACATAGATCTAGCACCTTTAGTCTCTGCTAATGGTTTAACAAAAAGCTGATTATCTTCCAATGAAATTGCTATACTCCCGGCAAAAGTCTTTGACAATTCTCCCTTAGGACCGACAACATTAACTTTCAACCCATCAAGTTCAACTTTCACCCCTTCAGGTACAGGGACTGGCAATTTTCCAACACGTGACATTTTTATACCTTAAAACACTTTACAAATTACTTCACCGCCAATTTTTTGGCTATGTGCTTCTCTATCAGATAAAACTCCTCTAGAAGTAGAAAGAATATAAATACCCATATTGTTATAATATCCTTTTAGTTTATCAATAGAAGAATAAATTCTCTTACCTGGTTTTGAAACTCTATTTATTTCACATATAGCAGGTTTTCCATTAACAGAATATTTTAAATCTACCTCAATGTGACTTATATTACCATTCTTAACAACTACATATTCTTTGATATAACCTTCTTTTTTTAAAACATCCAAAATGGCACATTTTATTTTTGAGGAAGGTAGAGATATACTCATCAATTTACTTTTCTGACCATTTCTAATTCTAGTCAACATATCCGCTATATTATCTGTCATTGACATACGATAAACCTATTATTTTACCAACTTGCTTTAATTAAACCAGGAACCAATCCTTTACTACCAAGCTCTCTCAGCTTATTTCGTGATAAACCAAATTTACTGTACACTCCTCTTGGACGCCCAGTCAGTTCACACCTATTTCGAACTCTATTCATAGCTGAATTCCTAGGTAATTTAGCCAGAATCATCACTAACGAAAATCTCTCTTCTAAAGATAAAGTTTTATCATAAATCTTGTCTCTTAACTTAGCACGCTTATTATACAAACTTTGTGCAATCTTTCTTCTTCTATTATTCTTTTTTATAGAACTTACTTTAGCCATCTCTTTTCTTCAAAAATTAATTATAAAAAGGCAAATTAAAGCCTGAAAGTAATAATTTACCTTCTTCATTGTTTGTAGCACTTGTAACAATCGTAATATCCATACCACGAATTACATCTATCTTGTCGTAATTAATCTCTGGAAAAACAATCTGTTCTTTTATACCAAAAGTAAAATTACCTCTACCATCAAAACTTTTACTTGAGAAGCCTCTAAACTCTTTAATACGCGGTAGGGCAACAAGCACTAACCTCTCGAGAAAATCATACATTCTATTTTTACGTAGAGTAACTTTACAACCAACTTTCATACCTTCACGAAGTTTAAAAGTAGCAATAGATTTCTTGGCCTCAGTTATTAAAGGCTTCTGCCCTGAGATTAAAGTTAGATCATTGACAGCGTTATTAATTATCTTAGAATCTGCAACCGTTTCACCAACCCCCATATTAACAACAATTTTTACAACTTTAGGTATCTGATGTTTATTATCATAGGCAAACTTTTTCTGTAAGCTTGGGACAATCTCTTTACCGTACAAATCTTTAAACCTTAGCAACATTACTTACCTTCCTTACCAATAATTTCACCAGACTTCTTAGCCACTCTTACTTTAGAACCGTCTTCTAGAATTTTAAAAGCAATTTTTGTAGGATTGCCTGTCTTAGGATCTATATGAGCAACATTGGATATATCTATTGATAATTCCTTTGATACTATGCCACCTTCACTTGTTTTACTTGGCTTAACATGCTTGCGAGCAACATTTACCCCTGAAACAATGGCTCTATTTTGTTCTGGAAAAACTTTCAACACTTTGCCCTTTTTCCCTTTATTTTTTCCGGTGATAACAATAACCTCATCACCTTTCTTGATTTTTAACTTAACCATTACAACACCTCTTCTGCCAGCGACATAATCTTAACGAATTTTTTTGCCCTTAACTCTCTAGTTACAGGACCAAAAACCCTCGTACCTATTGGATCTCCCTGCTTATTTAAAAGCACTACTGCATTGGAATCAAACTTAATTGTACTACCATCTGGTCTTCTAACACCCTTTTTTGTTCTAACAATTAGAGCTCTATGTACGTCACCTTTTTTTACTTTTCCGCTGGGCAACGCCTCTTTTATAGATACTACAATAACATCCCCAAGATTTGCTATCATGTGATGTGAACCACCAAGCACTTTAATACACATAATTTTTTTAGCACCAGAGTTATCCGCAACATCTAAGATGCTCTGCATCTGAATCATAACTTACTTCCACTTGAGAATTTAATAACGCAACAAAATAAACAACCTAAATAACAAAGTCAAAGAATAAAACTCATCATTCTCCAACTTGTACCAGAATTTACTCAGATGATCTGGCAAATTGGATTTGAAAATGAATGGTGAGTACACGCAACGTACATGAAGTACGTGAATACGCAAGTCCCTAATATTTTCAAAAAACAATTCTTCAAATCATTTGAGTATAGTTTTTAATAAGTAGGTTTACAACATTTCTACTAAGAAAAAACCGCAACAAACAAAAAACTCCACGGTAAAATCTATCATTAGACCTCTTGCAAAACTCGCTTATGCACAAGGATTTGTAGGAGACACTTCACCTCGAACCGCAGCGTACTCTAATGTACGTGAGGATTCGAGTACCGCATCATTGTCCAAATTACCAGCAGAAGTAGAGTTTTGCAAGAGGTCTATTAAAGTGATACCTTAACAGCCCCTAACACCACCCAAGACTTAGTCTTAGATATAGGACGACTTTCAACTATACTAACTTTATCACCATCCTTATACATATTTTCTGGATCATGAGCAGCATATTTCTTAGAAACTTTTACAATTTTTTTATACATAGGATGCTTAAACCTACGTTCCACTTTAACTGTAATAGTCTTATCAGTTTTTGAACTTACAACAACGCCCTGTAACACTCTTTTCGGCATTTCTCTATTCTCCAGTTTTTGATCTTATGGTTAACTCTGTATTAATACGAGCTATTGCTTTTTTTACAAAAGAAAACCTACTAGTATTTTCTAGCTCACCTAACGTTCTTTGAAACCTTAGATTAAAAAGCTCTTTTTTAAATAAAATTCTCTTTTTGTGAAGCTCTTCCACAGTCTGTCCAACTAATTCCCTTGCAGATAACCTCAAATTACTCATAACGCCTCACTATCCTTGTTCTTACAGGCAATTTGGCACTGGCAAGCTCAAGTGCCCTGGTAGCTACATCATCTGTAACCCCTTCAACTTCAAACATAATTCTGCCAGGCGATACCCTTACTGCAAAAAATTCAGTAGAGCCTTTCCCTTTACCCATTCTAACTTCTGCAGGCTTTTTTGATACAGGCAAATCAGGAAATATTTTAATCCATAATCTCCCTTGTCTTTTCATACAACGAACAGCCGCCTTTCTTGCTGCCTCTATTTGCCTTGCAGTAACCCTTAAACCATCTAACGATTTCAAGCCAAAAGAACCAAAAGCTAGCATAGTACCAGATTTTGCCTTTGAAGATACTCTCCCCTTATGGGCTTTTCTAAATTTTTGTTTTTTCGGAGCTAACATTATTTTACTTCAAAATTAATTATGTTTCTTTCTATTTTCCACATGATCACCCCTATAGACCCAAATCTTTACACCTATAACTCCATAAGTTGTCATAGCTTCAGCAGTCGCATAGTCAATATCAGCTCTCAAAGTATGCAAAGGCACTCTACCTTCTCTATACCACTCTGTTCTTGCTATCTCAGCTCCAGCCAAACGTCCAGAACAAGCCACTTTTATACCTAACCCTCCTTGCTTAAAGCAAGCTTGGATAGTAGTTTTCATAGCTTTTCTAAAAGACACTCTTTTTTCAAGCTGTACAGCAATCGTTTGAGCAATAATAGTAGCGTCTATATTAGGTTTCTTTACTTCATGTATGTTAATATATATTTCTTCTAGACCGGTAATTTTCTGGACATGTTTTTTTAATTTATCAATATCGTTACCGCTTTTACCTATAATAACTCCAGGCTTTTTAGCAAAAATATTAATTATAACATTTTTATTAGAAGGTCTCTCTATTAGCACTCTACTAACTTGTGCTTGCACATAGTTTTTATTAATCAGATTTCTAACCTCTAAATCTTGAATAAAAAGAACTTTATAGTGCTTTTCAGCATATAACACCGAATCCCAACCTTTAATTAATGTTGGACCAACTCTAAAGCCATGCGGATTAACTTTTTGCCCCATATTTTACTTCCCCTCAACTTCAGTAACTGTAATATATAAATTACTAAAAAATTTATTAATCCTCGCTGCTCTTCCTTTAGCTCTTGGCATAATTCTTTTCATCACCAATGCCTTACCTACCGTCGCAGAAGTAACAAATAACGCATCAATATCTAGACCGAAGTTATTCTCAGCATTAGCAACAGCAGACTGTAAACATTTTTTTACATCTTTAGCAATTCTTTTCGGGGAAAAGGTAAGCTGAACCATAGCTTCCGATACTTTCATATTCCTAATAGAAGTTGCAACCAAATTCAATTTTCTTGGACTCACTCTAAGAGACTTAGCAATTGCTGTAGTCGAACCTTTATTCACCTTTACCATATTTATTTTCTCTTAACTTTTTTGTCTGCACCATGACCATGAAAAGTTCTAGTCGGAGAAAATTCACCTAATTTTTTACCAACCATTTCTTCGCTCACAGTAACAGGTATAAATTTATTTCCATTATGCACAGCAAATGTTACTCCAACAAAAAATGGTAAAATTGTCGACCTTCTAGACCAAGTCTGGATCATTTCTGATTTACCAGATTCAATCAATTTCTGCACTTTTTTTATCAGATAACCATCTACAAAAGGTCCTTTCCAAACTGAACGTGCCATAATTACTACCTAATTATTTTCTTCTCTTAATAATAAACTTCGATGTAGACTTATTCTTACGGGTTTTCTTACCCTTAGTCGGGAACCCCCATGGAGTTACTGGATGACGACCACCAGAAGTTTTTCCCTCTCCACCACCATGTGGGTGATCAACTGGGTTCATTGCAACACCACGAACATGCGGTCTCCAACCTAACCATCTACTTCGTCCCGCCTTACCCAAATTTGTATTTTTTTGATCAGGATTTGAAACAACACCTATGGTAGCTTTACAGTCTAACGGCACCAACCTAAATTCTCCAGACCGAAGCTTGATTTGTGCATACCCTGAATCCTTACCTACTAAATTAACAGAAGTACCAGCAGATCTTGCAATTTGACCACCTTTGCCAATTTTCATCTCTATATTATGCAAAGTAGTACCAACAGGGATAGATTTTAAAGATAAACAATTTCCTACTTTTATATCAGCATTATCGCTTGACACTATCCTATCTCCCACAACAAGCTTTTGTGGTGCTATAATATAAGAATACTCACCATCATCAAATTTAATCAAAGCAATGAAGGAAGTTCTATTAGGATCATACTCTATTCTTTCAACAGTAGCGAATATATCTTGTTTATTTCTTTTAAAATCAATTATACGATAAAGTCTTTTATGCCCCCCTCCTTTATGCCAAGAAGTGGTTCTACCAAGATTGTTTCTACCACCAGTCTTACATAAACCTTTAGTTAAAGGCTTATGAGGCTTGCCCTTCCAAAGTTCAGATTTGTCAACCTGTATTAACTCTCTAAGAGACGGAGTAACTGGATTAAACTTTTTTAAAGCCATCTTATTTTATACCCCCAGTAAAATCAATAGTATAATCTTTTTCTAGTGTCACAATAGCTTTCTTTTTATCTGATTGCCTACCATTGACACCCTTGAATCTTTTTTTCTTACCTTTTACATTCATGATGTTAACCTTTTTAACCTTAACCTCAAAAATTTTTTCAACAGCCATCTTGATAGAAGTCTTCTCAGCACTATCAGCAACGTGAAAAGTAAACTTATTTTGTTCAGATAAAATATTGCTCTTCTCAGTGATCACAGGATTCCTAATAAGATCATAATGTTTATAAGATTTCACTTCAACCTCTTTTCTAAAGCATCTACAGCTTCTCTTGATAACAAAACATAATCATGACGTATTATATCATAAACATTTGTACCAATCTGTGGTACCGAAATAGTATTTGGAATATTTTGTACCGCCAAAGAAAAATTGCTATCAACCTCATTACCACTAACAATAAAATAACTCTTACCATGAAAATTATTTAATAATTTTGCAAGATTAGAAGTTTTTGACTCATCTAGTTTTAAAGAATCTACTATTAGCAATTTTCCTTCAGTCAATTTTTCTGACAATGCATGTTTTAAACCAAGTTTTCTAACTTTTTTTGGTAATTTAGTAGCATGACTCCTTGGTACTGGACCGTGAGAAATCCCACCACCCCTCATTTGGACAGACCTTAAAGACCCTTGCCTTGCATTACCAGTACCCTTTTGCTTAAAAGGTTTCTTTGTAGTACCGGATACTTGCGATACTGTCTTTGTTTGATGTGTACCAGCCATAGCTTTTGCTCTTTGCCAATCAACAACAAGCTTGATAATATCTTGTCTAATAAAGTCTACGGCAAATACTTCATTATCTAAATCAACCTCACCAACAACTTCATTTTCAAGATTTAATAATTTAGCTTTCATATAGTTTATCCTGCAGCTGTAATGGTTTTCTTAATAGCATCCTTAATGTAAACATAAGAGCCTTTCGATCCTGGAACATTACCACTAACTATGATTATACCTTTTTCTACATCAGTATCGACTATTTTCAAGTTCTGAATAGTAACTCTTGTACTTCCCATGTGACCAGCCATTTTCTTATTCTTAAATACTTTACCAGGATCTTGTCTACCACCAGTAGAACCATGCGAACGGTGCGACACAGACACACCATGTGAAGCTTCAAGCCCTCTAAAATTATGCCTCTTCATACTACCAGCAAAACCTTTACCAATAGTAGTGCCTACAACATCTATAAACTGCCCAACAACAAAATGATCCACATGCAATACAGAACCTACATCAAGGAAGCAAGATGCAGAAATTCTAAATTCCTTCAATTTCTCCTTTGGTGCAACGTTAGCATTAGCAAATACTTGCTTCATTGGTTTTGTTACTTTAGATAATTTTTTATCCTTCACTCCAACAACCAGAGCATTATAGCCATCCTTCTCTTGGGTCTTTTGCCCTACTACTTGGCAATCTTCAACTTGCAGAAAAGTAACGGTAGTTCTCTCACCCTTTTCATTAAAAATTGAACTCATACCTATTTTTTTACCAATTAAACCGCTTCTCATCACTCAATACTCTCTAACTTGATCTCAACATCAACACCAGCAGGCAAATCAACTTTCTTTAAAGCATCGACAGTCTGAGGAGTTGGATAACTTATTATTAAAAGTCTTTTCTGAATTCTAATCTCAAATTGCTCCCTTGATTTTTTATTGACATGTGGAGACCTATTAACGGTAAATCTTTCAATTGCCCTTGGAAGCGGAATTGGACCAATTATGTCAGCACCAGTTCTTTTAACAGCCCCTACTATCTCTCTAGTACCCTGCTCAAGCGAACGATGATCAAATGACTTTAGACGAATTTTAATTTTTTGATTATTTTTCATTAACTAAACCTTTTTATAAACAGCCCGACCATCCAGAATACGCTTTTTGAATAGACTTGCTTAAATTCTTTGTAAACACAACTTAAAATAAGTCTAATTAAACGTATTTTGCCTAGCCACTAAAAAAATAATCATCCTAAATATATTTCAGGATGATTATTTCTATGTTATTTTATAATTTTTGATACTACACCAGCTCCTACTGTCTTACCACCTTCACGTATAGCAAAACGAACGCCTTCTTCCATAGCTATCGGAGAAATTAATGAAACACTCAAATTCGCATTATCGCCAGGCATAACCATCGTCTTACCGTCTTTCAAAGTAACTTCTCCAGTCACGTCAGTCGTTCTGAAATAAAATTGTGGACGATATTTATCGGTAAACGCTGTATGACGACCACCTTCTTTGGTGGTAAGCACGTAAACTTCAGCTTCAAACTCAGTATGTGGGGTTATACTGCCAGGCTTAGCTAACACTTGACCTCTGCATACATCTTCTCTTTTAGTTCCGCGTAGTAATATACCAACATTGTCACCGGCTTCACCTTGATCCAATAGTTTCTTAAACATTTCCACACCAGTACAAGTAGTTTTTTGAGTATCTCTTATACCAACAATCTCTACCTCTTCACCAATTTTTACTATACCTTTTTCAATTTTACCAGTAACAACTGTCCCTCTTCCAGAAATAGAAAACACATCTTCTATTGGCATTAAGAATGGCTTATCTGTATCTCTCTTAGGTTGAGGTACATATTCATCAATAGCATTCATTAATTCTTTAATCGCAGCTTCTCCTTCAGGTTTACCTTCTAAAGCCTGCAAAGCTGATCCCCTGATAACTGGTATCTCATCTCCAGGAAAACCATACATCGACAGCAGGTCTCTGACTTCCATTTCTACCAAGTCAAGCAATTCTGGATCATCAACCATATCAACTTTGTTCAAAAATACAACCATTGTCGGCACGCCAACTTGCTTAGCAAGCAATATGTGTTCCCTTGTTTGAGGCATTGGACCATCATAAGCAGATACTACCAATATTCCAGCATCCATTTGAGCCGCACCACTGATCATATTCTTTATAAAATCTGCGTGACCAGGACAGTCAATATGAGCATAATGCCTCTTTTTAGTTCTATACTCAACATGAGCAGTAGCAATAGTTATGCCCCTTGCCTTCTCTTCAGGAGCAGCATCAATTTCATCATAGTTAGTAGCCTTTGCCCCACCTTCTTTTGATAACACTAAAGTTATCGCAGCTGTCAAAGAAGTTTTTCCATGATCTACGTGCCCTATAGTACCTACATTACAATGGGGCAGATCCCTCTCAAATTTTACCTTTGCCATAATTCATTCTCCACAATTTAAGATTTAATACAAATTTAACATAAAAATAACAAATTTATCCAATTATCACCAATACTCTTGGAGCGGGTGATGGGAATCGAACCCACGTGACCAGCTTGGAAGGCTGGGGCTCTACCATTGAGCTACACCCGCGTATTTCGCCTAACCAATTTGTGGTGGAGGAAGAAGGATTCGAACCTTCGTACGCTCACGCGGGCAGATTTACAGTCTGCTGCCATTGACCACTCGGCCACTCCTCCAAAGAATTTACGCAAGTATTAAATAGTCTAATCAGACGTAAAACGCAATATAAATTAGTGTAAGTGCCAATAAATCTTCTTCGCCCTTCTCTTGAGTCTTCTAAATAAGCTAATATTAAACTTATATATACTCTATGCAAATCAACAGATAATAAAAGTATAGCTAAAATATATACTAATAATTTCTATTAAAATTTCATTCACAACAACTTAGAACGTTTATCTAGTTGTAACTTTCTATAATAAATAGTAGTTTGTGTCAAGAATAAATTACTCCGGGTTCTAATAAGATGAGAAATAAATCTAAGATTTCTAAAGATTTCTACTACATATATGGTAAACATCCAGTATTTGCAGCACTAAGTAATCCAAAACGTCATATTCAAAGAGTTTTATGTACAGAATATATTTTTAATTTGAATAAAAATTTAATATCTAATCATCAATATGAGATTACCAACACAGACTCCTTAACACGTCTTCTTGGCTCAAATCATAATCATCAGGGAATAGCCGCTAACGTTAAAAGCATTTTCTTTAATCATATTGAAGATATTGACATAACTACAGCCAATTGTAAAGTTGCTATTTTAGATCAAGTAACCGATCCACAAAATATTGGTGCTATTATTCGTAGTGCAGCTTCTTTTGGCATCACAGCCATAATATTACCTACCGATAATGCCCCAGACGAAAATGCTACTATAGCAAAAACAGCTTCTGGAGCTTTGGAACTAGTACAAATTGTTAAGGTCACTAATTTAAGATGGTCAATAGAATATCTCAAGAAACATGGATTTTGGATTATTGGTCTTGATGGTAACGCAACACAATCCTTAAATACCAAAATATTTTCAGATAAAATGGCAATAATACTTGGCTCTGAAGACAAAGGAATCAGACGTTTAGTTAAAGAACAGTGCGACCATCTAGTTAAAATCCCAATTTCCAGCAAGGTGGAAAGCCTAAATGTTTCAAATGCTGCTGCAATATTGTTTTATTTAACTCACCTTACGCATGGCATTTAAAAGCCATAGGGAAAATAGATTGGAGTCATTGTGCGAAGCCGCTTTGCGGCGACGCGGCAATCCAAAAAACGGTCAGGAATGGATTGCTTCGTCGGCTACGCCTTCTCGCAATGACGCTAGGCTATTTTCCCTATGACTTTTAAATGCCATGCGTAAGGTGAATTAATTACTTATCTCTATACTGGGTAACTAATATCTTAATCTTCTACAGCTTCAACAGATTCTACCTCAGGAATGAAGTGTTTAAGCATTGATTCAATACCATTTTTTAAAGTAATAGTCGAGCTAGGACAACCATAGCAGGCTCCACGAAGCTCTAATTTTACCACTCCATTTTCAAATCCTCGATATATTATATCGCCTCCATCCATGGCAACCGAAGGACGTACACGTGTTTCAATAATTTCTACAATCTGTTGTTCTATCTCAGACATTTCTTCAAAATTATCTACAGTAGATTTATCATTTTGCCCGTCAAAAACAGTAAAACCAGAAGTAAAATGATCCATAATAATCATTAAAATCTCAGGTTTTAAAACCAGCCAATCACTTTCTTCCTCCTTAGTAATAGTAATAAAGTCACTACCAAGAAATACAGATTTTACGTTATTTATATTGAATAATTGAACTACTAGACTGCTTTTACCTTTTGCCTCATCAAGATTGCTAAAATGCATTGGTTGATTAGGGCTAACAGATATATTAGGGAAAAATTTTATCGCATTGGGATTAGGAGTAAATTCAGTTTGAATAAACATATACATCTCCTTTGATAAAATGAATGGTACCCGCGGCCAGACTTGAACTGGCAAGGGTTTGCACCCCACGGATTTTAAGTCCGTTATGTCTACCATTCCATCACGCGGGCAAAGTCAGGTTAGTTCAATCATGATTGCTTACACAGCTACCAGATTCACATAGATTACTATGAAGATTGCACAGATTAATAAAAAAAATGTTAAAAAGCAAGTGTTTTTATAAATCACCTAAATCATGGCAGTTCTAAAAATTGCACCTTTGTTGCCAAGACCTCGAACTTTAAGGATTATTTAGAATTTTTTCTGTCTATAGCTAACTCGATTAAAACATTCCCCCCAATTCACAGGACGATTTAAAAATTGCAGAGAAATAAGACTGGAAGCTTAAGGACGTCATTGCAAAGAAGACCGTAGAGAGCAACAAAGCAGTCCATAAAAATTTATATAATCCAGATTGCTTCGTTACCGCTAAAACACCTCCTCCCAACGACACCGTTTGAAACGGATAAATACTAATCGAGTTAGCTATAAGTTTACAATTTTACTAATTCAATCAACTTTCTAACTCCATCTACTGATTTGTTAAATAAATTTTGCTCTTCAGCATTTAATTTTATTTCTACTATTTTTTCTACTCCATTTTTACCAATAATAACCGGCACACCGACATACATATTTTTTACTCCATATTCCCCCTGAAGATAAGCAGCACAACTTAATATTTTGCGTTTATCTTTTAGGTAACTCTCTAACATTTCAATAGCAGAAGTTGCTGGAGCGTAATAAGCAGAACCAGTTTTAAGTAGTGAAACAATTTCTCCACCACCATTTCTTGTACGATCTATTATTGCGTTAATACGTTCCTTCGTTGACCATCCCATTTCTACTAAATCTAAAACTGGTATCCCATTAATTGTCGAATATCTAACCAAAGGAACCATTGAGTCACCATGTCCTCCAAGTACAAAACTACTAACATTTTCTACAGAAACATTAAATTCATTGGCTAGGAAAAGGTTAAATCTTGCTGAATCAAGTACTCCCGCCATACCAACTACCCTATTGCTAGGTAGTCCACTCTCTTTTAACATTACATAAACCATAGCATCAAGCGGATTGGTTATAACAATAACAAAAGCGTTCGGTGCATATTGCTTAATGTTGCTAGCCACAGTTTTTATAACAGTGCTATTAACATTAATTAAATCATCACGACTCATTCCGGGCAAACGTGGCACTCCGGCTGTAACAATTATAGCATCTGAACCTTCTATATCTTTATAATCATTAGTACCTGTGGTAATTGCATCTGACCCTGTAATAGCTCCAGCTTGTGATATATCTAAAGTCTTACCTTGGGGAAAGCCTTGAGATATATCAAACATAACTACATCACCAAGTTCTCTAAAGCCTATCAAATGTGCAAGCGTTCCACCGATATTGCCACCGCCAATTAAAGCAATTTTTATTCTTTTAGTCATACTTCCTCCTGAAAAGCATTCTATGAATTCATTGAATCAAAAAATTCTGTATTAGTTTTAGTGTTTTTAAGTTTATCAATTAAAAATTCTGCTGCATCTATAGTCCCCATTGGATTAATGATTCTACGAAGAACCCACATTTTTGTTAAAATGGCTTTATCAACCAATAACTCCTCTTTACGTGTACCAGATTTAGTAATATCAATTGCAGGATAAATACGTTTATCAGCTATTTTGCGATCGAGAACTATTTCAGAATTACCAGTACCTTTAAATTCTTCAAAGATCACCTCATCCATACGCGAACCGGTATCAATTAAAGCAGTTCCTATTATAGTTAATGAACCACCATTTTCAATATTTCTTGCTGCTCCAAAGAATCTTTTTGGTCGTTGTAATGCATTTGCATCAACTCCTCCTGTAAGAACTTTACCAGACGATGGCACAACAGTGTTATAAGCTCTTGCAAGTCTTGTTATTGCGTCAACCAATATTACTACATCTCTTTTATGCTCTACTAACCTTTTAGCTTTCTCAATAACCATTTCTGCAAGCTGAACATGCCTGATAGCTGGTTCATCAAAAGTTGAGCTAACTACTTCACCACGCACTGAACGCTCCATATCAGTAACTTCTTCTGGACGTTCGTCGATTAACAACACAATTAAAAATACTTCTGGATTATTGGTGGTAATAGCATGTGCAATATTTTGCAATAGAACAGTTTTACCAGTTCTTGGCGGAGCAACAATCAACGCACGTTGTCCTTTACCCATAGGAGCCACCAATTCAATTATTCTTGTACTAAAATCCTTACTATTATCTTCTAGTTCTAATGATAATTTTTCTTCAGGATAAAGCGGCGTTAAATTGTCAAAATGTACTCTATGATACGCTTTAGAAGGATCTTCAAAATTAACTTTATTTACTTTTAATAATGCGAAATAACGTTCTCCCGGTTTTGGGGCCCTAATTTGCCCCTCTACCGTATCCCCTGTACGTAGTCCAAAACGACGAATCTGACTTGGAGAAATGTAAATATCGTCAGGACCGGCTAAGTAATTTACCTCTGGGGATCTAAGGAAGCCAAACCCATCAGGTAGAATTTCAAGCACACCTTCTCCTGAAATCAAATCACCTTGCTCAACAGATTTCTTGAGTATAGCAAAGACTAACTCTTGTTTTAGCAAGGCACTAGAGTTTTCAATATTAAGATTTTCTGCCTGTATTTGCAATTCTTCAGGTGATTTTCGCTTTAATTGTTTAAGATTGATGATAACAATACCATCTTTATTAGGACTATCGTACTTGATACTATTATTGTAATGATTATCAGATGGTTCTTTACTATCAGTCACTGTATTTCTTGTCATATTTTATTTTCTTTAGATTAGTTAAGATTAGACTGCTCTAGGAACCTCAGTTTTGGATTAGAATTTAAAAATTTTAATCCAAAAACTGGTATACTCAAATGATTTGGAGAATTGGATTTGAAAATGAGGGACGAGCATACGCAACGTACATGAGGTACGTGAGTATGCGAGTCCCTGATATTTTCAAAAAACAATTCTTCAAAGCAGAAGAGTATAAAGCAATAAGGAAAAATGCATTCTTGAAGCGGTTCTACGAATGCATTTTAACCTAATTTTTAGCTAATA
>JAJIYL010000054.1 GCA_020881195.1 Rickettsia endosymbiont of Pseudomimeciton antennatum
ATACCAATTGTGGTAACTTCCATATGGGCCTCCTTATTGTTGTTTAGGATTCATTTCCTATCCTAGAAGATTAGCATTTGCTTCTCATTCTGTATATAGGGTAGGTCCATACCATTATTTCTAATTACTTTCCTGGATTGCCGCGTCGCCGCAAAGCGGTTCCTCGCTAATAGACAGGAAAGCTACCTAAAACCTTAACTTATTAACTAAATGTACAGGGAAAAACTTAAAGAAAGAACTGTTTTTAAAAGTTTAATAAACAATCAGTTAAAGGTAGTGACAGCGAAAGTCGAACTTAGGCAAGTATTACAAAAGTAATAACATGCTATATTAAGTCTTTAAAGGAGGTAATCC
Source organism: Rickettsia endosymbiont of Pseudomimeciton antennatum (assembly GCA_020881195.1). Taxonomy (GTDB): domain Bacteria; phylum Pseudomonadota; class Alphaproteobacteria; order Rickettsiales; family Rickettsiaceae; genus Tisiphia. The sequence goes on from JAJIYL010000054.1 coordinate 355, forward strand.
AGCCGCAGGTTCCCCTACGGCTACCTTGTTACGACTTCACCCCAGTCGCTAATTTTACCGTGGTTGGCTGCCTCTTACGTTAGCTCACCACCTTCAGGTAAAACCAACTCCCATGGCGTGACGGGCAGTGTGTACAAGACCCGAGAACGTATTCACCGCGGCATGCTGATCCGCGATTACTAGCGATTCCAACTTCATGTTCTCGAGTTGCAGAGAACAATCCGAACTGAGATATCTTTTAGGGATTTGCTCCACGTCACCGTATTGCTTCCCTCTGTGGATACCATTGTAGCACGCGTGTAGCCCAACCCATAAGGGCCATGATGACTTGACATCGTCCCCACCTTCCTCCGGCTTATCACCGGCAGTTTCCTTATAGTTCCCGGCATTACCCGCTGGCAAATAAGAATGAGGGTTGCGCTCGTTGCGGGACTTAACCCAACATCTCACGACACGAGCTGACGACAGCCATGCAACACCTGTGTGTGGTCCAGCCGAACTGAAGGGATGCATCTCTGCTTCCCGCGACCACCATGTCAAGGGTTGGTAAGGTTTTTCGCGTAACATCGAATTAAACCGCATGCTCCACCGCTTGTGCGAGCCCCCGTCAATTCCTTTGAGTTTTAATCTTGCGACCGTACTCCCCAGGCGGAGTGCTTAATGCGTTAGCTACGAAACCGAAAGAAATTCTCCCGATATCTAGCACTCATCGTTTACGGCGTGGACTACCAGGGTATCTAATCCTGTTTGCTCCCCACGCTTTCGTGCATCAGCGTCAGTTGTAGCCTAGATGACCGCCTTCGCCACCGGTGTTCCTCCTAATATCTAAGAATTTCACCTCTACACTAGGAATTCCATCATCCCCTACTACACTCTAGATTAGTAGTTTTGAAAGCAGTTCCGAGGTTAAGCCCCGGGCTTTCACTTCCAACTTACTAAACCGCCTACGCACTCTTTACGCCCAGTAATTCCGAACAACGCTAGCCCCCTCCGTCTTACCGCGGCTGCTGGCACGGAGTTAGCCGGGGCTTTCTTGGTCAGGTACCGTCATTATCTTCCCTGCTGAAAAGGGCTTTACAACCCTAAGGCCTTCGTCACCCACTCGGTATTGCTGGATCAGGCTTTCGCCCATTGTCCAATATTCCCCACTGCTGCCTCCCGTAGGAGTCTGGGCCGTGTCTCAGTCCCAGTGTGGCTGATCATCCTCTCAGACCAGCTACAGATCGTTGGCTTGGTAGGCCATTACCCTACCAACTACCTAATCTGACGCGGGCTCATCCATCAGCGATAAATCTTTCCTCCGAAGAGAATATACGGTATTAGCATCTATTTCTAAATGTTATTCCGTACTGATGGGTAGATTCCCACGTGTTACTCACCCGTCTGCTACTAACTAATTTAGAGCAAGCCCTAAATTAATCCGTTCAACTTGCATGTGTTAAGCATACCGAAAGCGTTCGTTCTGAGCCAGGATCAAACTCTCAAGTTTGATTCTGTCTACTTTTTATTCAAAAAATTGACAGGTTTAATTTATCACTTTTAGTGATAAGTACATTTTGCTGTCACTACCTATATCTGATTATTTACTTTTAAAAACAGCTTACGACTTGACGAATAACCGTCTTTTCGTAGGGGTAATCATATGCAAAATCTACTATGCTGTCAACTGCTATTTTGACTTTTTTTATTATTTATTACAAACCACTATTATCCTCAATCTAATTTGCTGCTATCCTAATGGACGAATTTAGTCTCCAGTAATAACAGAAGAAAAGAATAGCATTGAAAATTATTTCTAGATTACTTTCATTTATCATCTCTTTAAAAATAGATCCTTTTATTAATGCCCCAAAGATAAATAATGCAAGCATTATGTAAACTAGCGTCCTTATCCAGGCTATGATTTCAATGCAAACATATCTTTCTATAAATTCTTTGTCATCACCAGCTTTATTGGTATTATAACATATAATTGTTCCAATCATTACATACAACCCTGTTATACTAACCGAATACATATTTTTTGTAGATAAAAACGATTCTAATGTATATATTATTTATCATTAAATACCAAAATCGTTCTTTAGAACTAACAGCATTATTTTTAAATCGCAATGCTAGTTCTCTATCATTAAAAAAGTTCACTTCAACCTCTCTAGAGTATTTATTTGGCAAAATAATAAAATACTTTTGCTACTATTACTAGAAGAAATTTTTAACATTAATTTCTTTAACTCATAACTTCCTAATTTTTTAGATTAAACCTTTGACCCATGGCATATTGTTTTAATAAATTCTTAATCGGCTCTATATTATCAATGGCCTTAAGCCCTAGACGCCTTAGGTACCATAAGGGCTTTGAATGATTCGAGAAAATACTATTTAGGCTCTCAGTAATCATATACATATTACAATTATCATTTTGTCTTAATTTTTGATATCGCTCTAATACTCCTACACCTATACCACTACTTGCGACTAATTGAGTTAAAGTTTCAATATCTTTTATGCCCTGGTTTAAACCTTGACCAGCTAGCGGATGAATTACATGTGCACTATCTGCCACTACTACTATTTTATTATGAAAATATTTACTAGTTACACGAGCCTTTAAAGGAAAAGAACTAATATCACTATCCACCGCAATAGCTCCTAGAGAATTGCCACAATTTCTACCTACCAAATGCTCAAATTCTTCACTCGACAAACTGGTTAATAACGCAGCCTGCTCTTGGCTGGTAGTCCATACTATAGCTGAGGTTTTTTGATCCTTAAGAGGTAAAATAGCAAAAGGACCAGATGGCATAAAATGTTCAATAGCACAATTCTCATGGTTTTTCTGATGCCTAATATTAAATGTCAAAGCAGTTTGGTTATATGATTTTTCTATTTTATTAAAAAAATAATATTGACGTGCTTTAGAATTATGTCCATCACAAACAATTAATAAGTCACTATTTATAGTCCTGTTATCCAAATGTATAATCGAATGATCAGCTTTGCTATCAATCTTTTTATAATCACACTGATCAATTATGTTAATCAATGCATTTTTTCTAACATTTTCTAGTAATATTCGCTTAAAATCACTATTTTTTACTATATAACCTAATGCATCATTGCCTTTGATATTTGGCAAACACAACATTTCTGGTGCCTTATTATCAACCACATAAACTTCCAGCATTTTGCTAGCTACCTGCTCAATCTCAGACCAAACATTAATAGCTTCTAGGAGCCGCGAAGAAGCAGGAGTTAAAGCAGTAGTCCTGATATCAGCACAAAAGTTGCTAGAGCTTATTGATTGACGCTCAAGGATAGTAGTTTGAATATTCTTCTCGGCAAATGATAATGCCGTAAGCATACCACTTAAACCACAACCTAATATTACTATTTCTTTTTTCATCATCTCACCTTATTAGATTGACCGATAAAATACTTTAAATATGCTCCACTTGTTATAAAACTTAAGAGAAAATAAATTAGAGCAATATCTAAATAACAATTATTCATTTTAAATGACCCAAGAAAACAAATGAATAAAGTTATTATACTAGTTAAACTGTTTAGCACTAAGAGTTTTACAAAAATATTTTCATTTTTAAGCAACAAATAAATCATTAAAGCAACGAACAAAATATTGATGACTAAATAAAAATTTATCATAGACCTATTTAAATTAAACTGATTAGCAATGGATTGCCACGCTCACGTACGTTCGCTCGCAATGACGTGTATGCACCTCAACGTCATTGTGAGGAGTCACTTTGTGGCGATGCAATCCATCTTTGGTTACTTTTATGGATTGCTTCGTCGACCTACGGTCTTCCTCGCAATGACGGTGGTAGTAACTATAGGGTCGTAATTACTCAGAATCTTCTTTGTTTGTTCCTGATAGTGAGATGGCTTGATCATCCATACTAGGATTAACATCAGATAATTCCTGAGAAGAAAACGAAGCTAAGTCAGAACCATCTTCAAACTTATTTGACCCGAGTTCTGATAAATTTTCAGCAACAGCAGATAATTCTGAAGAATACTTTAGTATAAATTCGTCTACTTTTGATAGCTCAAGATTCATATTATTTTGCTGTGCAAATAAATTTATTAAGTCTTTATCCATATCATTATAATCTGCAAAATGCTTCGCTTTAATTTTATCTATTTCAGAATCTACTTTAATATCTGCAGAGACAGTATATAAGAATTTACAAGTCTCTACTAATAAAACTATATCTGGTATGTAGAGATTTTGTAGATTTTGATTTGTAAAACTGTAATCAGTACCATTGTAGGGAAATCTAATTGTAGATTGAGGTTGTAAAACAAATTCTACATATGGAAACTTTCCTGTTATAGTTAAGGTTGTATTATAACACACTTCCATACAATACTCGGACTTCATAGGCATATCGATATCAACATCAATAGTCAAATTTCCTGTATTTGTAATATAATAACGTGTAATACCATTTACATCTTGAGTATCTTTTAGACCAAGCATATATAAACTCCTTTATTAATTTTTTGAAAAAAATAATGATTGTAAAATTTTTATCAAAAGAATGCAATCTCGAATTTTAGCGTTATTAGTTGATTATTTATCCATTCTAACATAATATCCTGGTATCGCTAAGAGTTTTACGATTTTTTATTTATAAAATTTTATTTTATGCATGACACTGATATTATAATAATTGGAGCAGGTCCAGTTGGACTATTTGCTATTTTTCAAGCCGGGATGCTTGGTATGCGTTGCCATGTTGTTGACTCACAGGCAATAATAGGCGGGCAATGTAGCATACTCTATCCAGAGAAACCCATATACGATATACCAGCCTACCCTAAAATTATGGCAGAAGAATTGATAGAACAATTGGTATTGCAAGGAAAACCGTTTGATCCGGTTTATCATCTCAATCAGCAAGTTATACAACTGAAAAAAGAAGAGGACTATTTCCAAATTACCACTTCTAACAATATTACCATAACTGCTAAAGCTATTGTTATAGCTGCTGGTTGCGGTTCTTTTGGACCTAATAGACCTCCACTAACTGGTATAGAAGCATTTGAAGGAAAATCAGTATTTTACTTTGTCAATAACCGCAATAGTTTGGCTAACAAAGAAATTGTCATATCTGGTGGTGGAGATTCAGCTGTAGACTGGGCAATATCACTATGTGAAATTGCTAAAAAAATATATTTAGTACATCGGCGTGAGAAATTTCGGGCAGCTCCTGAAACTATAAGGCAACTCAAAGAATTAGCAGATAGCGGTAAAATTGAATTGGTAATTAATTATCAACTAGAGCATTTAGTAGGAAAAGATGGTATATTAGAAGCTGTTGGAGTAAAGGATTTTGAAGGGAATATTCGCACCTTACCGGCAAATATATTATTGCCATTTTTTGGTCTTGCCCAAGAACTTGGTCCAATAAAAAATTGGGAATTGAATGTTAAAACAAATCATATAATTGTCGATCCTGGTTATTTTGAAACAAATATTCCAGGCATTTATGCAATTGGCGATATTGCTAGTTATCCGGCAAAATTAAAATTAATTCTTACTGGTTTTGCGGAAGCTGCGAGTAGTTTACATCATGCCTATAGTAGGGTATTTGAAGGTAAAGCCTTACATTTCGAATATTCAACTACCAAAGGAGTACATAAATAGTGAAAGAACACGGTAATATAATCAACGGTAAATATTTTGCAGACCAGATATTATCTAAACTAAAGATAGAGGTCAATTCACTCAAGGAACAGTTTAAGTTAGTACCAACTCTTGCTATTATACTAGTGGGTGATAATCCAGCTAGTAGCATATATGTAAGAAATAAGCTAAAAGCAGCAACAAAAATTGGTATGAATGCTTTGCAAATAAATTTACCTAATGAAATTCAAATTGACCATATACTAAATGAAATCAATATACTCAATAATGATGCAAATATCTCGGGGATTATCGTACAACTCCCCTTACCTAAGCATATCAATAAAAATTTAATCTTATCTGCTATTGACCCTAGCAAAGATGTTGATGGTTTTCACCCTATAAATGTTGGTTATCTACATAGTGATTCAGGCAATGGCTTTATACCTTGCACGGCTCTTGGCTGCATTGAGTTACTTAAACAAGTTGAGAAAGATTTAGTTGGCAAAAACGCTGTAGTTATAGGACGTTCCAATATTGTAGGAAAACCATTGTCAGCTTTGTTAGTTAGAGAAAATTGCACTGTCACTTTATGTCACTCAAAAACTCAAAACTTAAAAGCTATAACTTCCCGTGCTGACATAGTAATATCTGCTATCGGTTCTCCTTTGATATTAACAGAAGAATATTTTAACCCCCATTCTATAGTGATTGATGTTGGTATTAGTAAACTTAGCAATAGTGACAAGATAGTTGGAGACGTTGATTTTGCCAATGTTGTTGATAAAGTGCGATATATCTCACCAGTGCCAGGTGGTGTTGGACCAATGACAGTTGCTTTTTTGCTTAAGAACACACTTAAAGCAGCAAAACAATCTAATATAGATAATCCCACTAGGTTTTGTGAACAAAATTAATGAGATGTATGCTCCACTTAAACGTCATTGCGAGGAGCTACTTTAGTAGCGACTAAGCAATCCATTTTTAATCGTTTTTTGGATTGCTTCGTTGCCACTAAATTGGCCCCTCGCAATGACGTTAAGGCTAAATACTAATCGAATTTATAACGTTGCCAATTCAAGTTAATTGACTATATACTCTTCTGCTTTGAAGAATTGTTCTCAAGAAGAATAAAGTAATATCCCAACCACCACTATTATCATTCCTATTAATCCAACTATTTGAGCAATAATGATGGGAGTGTTATTGTGTATTGTACCGTAAATTAGCCAACTTATAGTAACAATAATTATTACAAAAAAGCCGTCAAGAGATAAGTCATCTGCACTCTTAGTAGTAAAGATTTTATATGCCTGAGTATAAAACAAATATTGCCCCATTACACCAGCAAATATCATATATCTATCAAAAAAAGTAATTAGTTTATTTTTAGTTTTCTCTGTATATGCCATTTAGATACACCTGCCTTTTTAAAGTAATTATATTAAATTCAACTGAAAAACCCTAAAACATTATAGATTCCTGCTTTCACAGGAATGACATTAGTTATATCTTATTTTTTAGCTACCTTTTATCAAAAGACATAAATTCTCTTTGTACATACCCAGTATATAATTGCCGAGGTCTACTAATTTTCTGTTCTGGATCTTCATGCATCTCTTTCCATTGACCCATCCAACCGACAGTTCTTGCGATAGCAAATAGTACTGTAAACATTTGTGAGGGTATACCCATAGCTTGATAAATAATACCGGAATAAAAATCAACATTTGGATAAAGTTTGCGATCAATAAAATATTGGTCATTGAGAGCTATCTTTTCAAGCTCAGTAGCGATTTGTAATAAGGGATTATTACAGTTTCCTAACTCATCTAATACTTCTTTGCAAGTTTCTCTAAGTACAATTGCTCTTGGATCATAACTTTTATAAACTCGGTGACCAAAACCCATTAATCGGAATGGATCATTTTTATCTTTTGCTCTTGCGATATATTCTGGAATACGGTTTATGGTGCCAATTTCTTTTAGCATGTTAATTACTGCCTCATTAGCTCCACCATGTGCTGGTCCCCATAAAGAGGCTATACCAGTACTGATACAAGCAAATGGATTAGCTCCGGATGATCCGGCTAAACGCACTGTTGAAGTGGAAGCATTCTGCTCGTGATCAGCATGGAGGATAAATATTTTATCTAAGGCTTTCTTTACTACCTGATTTACCTTATATTTCTCACAAGGTGTTGAGAACATCATATAAAGAAAATTTTCAGTAAAATCTAAGCTATTATCAGGATAGATAAAAGGCTGTCCTATTGAATATTTATATGCCATTGCCGCAATAGTTGGCATTTTGGCAATCATTCTAATAGAAATCAACTCACGCTCATTTTCTTCTACATTTAGAAAATCCGGATAGAATGCAGATAAAGAGCCTACCACCGCCAACATAATTGCCATAGGATGATCTGAGGGACAGAACGCCATAAATAAATTTCTAAGCTGTTCATTAATCAAAGAATGATAAGTAATTTTCTGGGAGAAAGATTTATATTGATTAATAGTCGGTAATTCACCATTTAGCAGTAAATAGGCTACTTCTAAAAAATTACTTTTTTCTGCTAATGTTTTAATATCATAACCTCGATATCTCAATATTCCTTGATCACCATCTATATATGTCATAGCCGATTTACAAGCTGCTGTAGACATAAAGCCAGGATCGTAAGTGAAATATCCTGTTAATGAATATATACTGCTAACGTCAATAACATCTTGACCGATCGAGGCTCTTTTTATTGGTAAATTAAAGGTTTTATCTCCTATTTTTAACTCAACATTTTCTACTTTCATATATCCTCATTTTATCATACTATAGCTAACCCGATTAGCATTACACCGTCTATTAGCGAGGAGCTACTTTAGTAGCGACTAAGCAATCCAGAAAAGTGATTAGGAGTGGATTGCTTCGTCGGCTTACGCCTCCTCGCAATGACGTTTAACCATTAGCTATACTATATCATATTTTTATTGCCCACTAATACCAAAATTCTAATATTTTTAGACCGAGTTATATGTATCTTTATTCAGAGTACCTTCGCTATTATCGATAATCAAGGTGATTGTTGCATCACCTGTAATATTAATGGTTGTACGTAACATATCTAATATCCTGTCAATTCCAGCAATTATAGCAACCCCTTCAATCGGTAAGTTGATTGAAGACAGAACCATAGGTAGCATTATTAAGGAAGCTCCAGGAATACCAGCTCCACCGATAGATCCAAGAGTTGAGGTAATAATAATGACTAAATAATCATGCAATGCTAAATCTACCCCCATCATTTGTGCAAAAAATATAGTAGTAAGAGCTAAGTTTATCGCAAACCCATCCATATTTATCGATGCACCAAGTGGCAATACAAAAGAAGTGCTAGATTCAGATATACCTAATCGTTCACGACAAACTTGCATAGTGGTGGCAAGCGTTGCTTTACTACTAGAAGTAGAAAAGGCAAGTACCTGATATTCTAAACTTTTTCTATAAAAAGGTAATGGTGATATTCGACAGAACAGATAAATTAACATGCCAAAAATACCATATTGACATATCATAGCAATAACTATCGCAGCAACTAGTTTGGATAAGCTAATCATTACATCAAAGCCTTGCGTACCAACTATCCAAGCTGTTAAAGCAAATGCACCATATGGAGAAAGTTGAATGATCATTGAGATCATTTTTAACACTATTTTTGATAATATATGAAATAAATTCTTAATCGGTGTAGCACTAACATCCATTTTATTTAGTACAAGTCCAAAAAATATTGCAAAGAATACAATTTGTAAAACATTAGAATTAGCAAAGGAACCTACTATATTCTCGGGTACAATATTTACAAAAAAGTTGAGCATATTAAAGGATTTATCTTGTGAAATACTTTGTGCAACATCAAAGTTAATGTGTACACCATACCCTGGCTTTAACACAAGAGCAACTGTAATACCAAAAACTACAGCAAAGAAAGTAGTCCCTAAAAAAGCCACAACAGCCTTCAGCCCTACTCTACCAAGAGAAGCAGGGTCATTCATACTAGTTATGCCCGATACTAAACTAAAAAATATTAAAGGAGCAATAATCATTTTGATTAAACGCAGGAAAATATCTCCTACTGGTTTTATATAAGATACATATTCAGGAAAATATATACCAAACATTATACCTAAGATTAACCCTAATGTAACTTTTTTCCATAATTTCATTATTATACTTAATTAAATTAAAGAGTGTTTTGATTAAACTTATTTTGCTGATTTCATGTGAATGTTTATAGTAAAAAGTAGTTATACAATAATACCATTCTTCTTAATATAATTGAGTAAATCTTAGTTCTAATAAACACTCTCTTAAAATTAGATACTTTGAGTTACCCAGTTTAAATACGCCGGTAGCCCATCTTGAATGTCGAGCTTTATTATTTGTGGAAGATCATAATTGTGTATATCAGTAATCATCTTTTCTATTGCATTATAGTTATCAGACTTGGCTTTTACCATAATACGATATTCTGGCACAGAAGATATCTTGCCTTCCCATTTAAAATAGCTGACTATATTGTCTACTTGTATACAAGCAGCTAGATTTGCTTCCAACAAGCTAATGGTTAATTTGTCTACTACTTGTTGGTTATCGGTCGTAGTTAAAATTATACAACATCTTTGTACCACTTATACCTCCACAAAGCAATTAGGTGTTTCAAATAATTTGACTTTTGTAATAAAAAAGGAACTATTAGTAAATAATAGTGGCAAAATATCCAACTTTAAGTGCAGTGCTATATTCTCTGCTGTTGGATTTTTTTGCATATAATATATTTTTTGACCAGTCCAGTTACATATTTTATCTCCTATTTCTTTATCATTTTGATGTAATATAATATTATGATCAAAATTATCATCTATCCAGTGTTTTATTACCGATTTTATGTGACCAAAATCTACAACCATACCAAGATTATCGAGTACATCAGACCCAACGGTAACTTCAAGGATATAACGATGACCATGTAGAAATTTACATTTATTCTCATGTCCGATCACTCTATGAGCTGCATCAAATTCAATTTTGCGAGTACATTTTATCATAATTTCTTCTTCAGTATCTTATATTACCCAAAAATATTTTGTCAGCAAGGGCGTAAACGTCATTGCGGGAAACCACTTTAGTGGCGACGAAGCAATCCAAATTTATAGTAATTTTGGTGATTATATATTTATTCCCCTATATCAACCAAAATTACATAGACAGGAACAGAAGGAAAATGTCTTTTTAATCGTTCAATATCGTAAACAAGTTGTTCTCCGTAAGAGACACCTGTTGACATTTGTTGTTGTAAACTGTGACATGGTACTATTTCTATTCCTACATCAGCCTTATCTTCATTAAAAAAATACTGGAATTTTGCCATATCATAAAACATAAAAGCATATTTGCCAAATTGGACTTCAACTAAAACTCTATCCTTTACAAAATCTATTTGTTTATATGAATTTGATATAACCTTGTCATGATTTGGTATAACAATATCATATTTATCTATTATCTCATGAAATCCTCTTGAGTTAAATTGTTGAGCAAAAGCATTATTTAATTCTTTTGGCGAATAAAGCATTTTTCCTTTGCTTGTTTTCTCTTGGCTGACCTTATTTTTCTTTATGTCATTTATCGCTTTTATTGATTCATGAACTTCTTGAAAAATTTTAGGATAATCAAGTTGTAAAATTTGTCTTCCCCCAAGATGAGAATATTCATAAACTATTTTCATATTATACTGTTTCAGGTTCATAGATGGGTTTATTCATTTCTCTAACCTTAATAGTTCCGTTTAATGTTTCTTTAATTCTTTTTTTTGAAATATCTATATATTTCTTATCTATTTCTGCACCTATACATTTTCTGGAATTTTTTAGACTTGCAACAAAAGAACTACCAGAACCAACAAAAGGATCTAAAATAATATCATTTTTTTTGGTCATTGATAAAATCAACCTTTCAACTAAACCGACGGGAAATTGACACGGGTGTTCCGTTTTTTCTATATGATTACTTTTTACATTTGGAATATCCCAAACATCTGATGGGTTTTTGCCTTTCGGATTGCAAGACAATTCCCCTTTTTTGTTGCCCTTAAAATATTTTTTATTAGGATATTTTTGAGGTATCCTAACAGCATCTAAGTCAAAGTAATAATTGTCAGTTTTACTAAACCACATAATAGTTTCATGTCTTCCAGAGAATCTTTTTGAAGCATGTAATCCGTGTCCAAAATGCCAAATAACCCTATTCCTCATTTTCATTTTTAATTCTGAGAATATAGGATATAATAAAATATCTAAAGGTATTACTTCTCCATTTTCCACATAATTACCGACCTGCCAACAAATATGTCCATCATCTTTTAGCACTCTATAACACTCATTGATAACGTTTTTTTGCCAATTATAATATTTATTAATATCTGATTTCTTTTCGTATTCCTTACCTATGTTGTATGGCGGTGATGTTATTATTAAATTTATACTGTTATCTGGAATTTGTTTTAATAACTTCATGCAATCACCTTCAAATAGAGTTGCTTGATTATTTAAATCAAAACTATTTTTTAAGAGATTATGTTCTTGTTTTTGACAAGACAACTTATTCACAAGTTCACTAAAACTATAATTCTTTTCCTGTATTTCAGGTATTCTAATTGCTTTTTGTGCCATATTCTAGAAAATTAAAGTTTTTTATAAGTTAATTTAGTATTAGATAAGTTACTTAGAAATTCAACAAATATTCTTTCGTGCTAGACCTACAGTTTTTAGGCGTTCGCACACTTTTTCAAACACCATTTTTGGTAAAGTATTTAGTGTAGAAATTTCAATATATCCATTATCTTTTAAATCAAGAGAAAAAGATGGTGACTGAAATTCTGGTCCATCAATTTCTCTAGCAATTTTTATAAAATTACCTATTATGTGGCTATTACAATAATCATACGAATTAATCATTCTTTTTGCCAGCCTATTAATATATGTATCACTTCTTGACGTATAGGTAAGTGCAAGAGCGTTACTCAACATCAATCTTTGACGGTGACTAAAAGGAATATCTGAAGCTAAAATAAATTCAACAATAAAATTAGAACGTAGAGTTCTATCAATATTCTTATTATATTGTGCAAGCATTATGACCAAAGCAATTATACTAATTGTCGTGGTATCTGGTTGAATTAATATAGGTTTAATAACTTCTGTATAATCTTTAATACTACAAGTATTTTCGTCAAAATTTACTAGTGTCTTTATTCTTTCATAAATAATATCTTTTTGCTGTTCTTCTTTAGGAAGACAATCAAATCTAACCCCTTCTTTTAAACCATAATTTGAAATTATTACCTTTTCCGGTAAGAAAACATTTAGCATAGATTTTGCCACTAAAATTGCATTACCATGAATTCTTGACTTGTATTGCATTTTCAACATATTAGCATGGGTCAATCTTTCAAGATATAGCTCAAATTCCTTACGGTTTATTTCAAGGTTATGTAAGTTTTTAAGAGGGTAATGAACAAACTCCATATAAGAACGCCCAATTAACCTTAAAGCCCCTCCTATTAAATATAAGCTTGGGCAATGTAATCCTTCAAACTCTTTCTTGATCATTTGGCTAATTATATTAATATCGTCAAAGTGATTATTAGTGATTAGACCAGTGCCTAAAGGTAGAGACTTTAAGATACCCACCTTTTTGTCTTTAATTTGGGCAAGCTCAAGACTGCCACCCCCTAGGTCTGCTGCAATACCACAAGCATCGTTGATACCGGAAATTAATCCAGCAGCTGTAAGATAAGCTTCACGATCACCCGAAATAACTTCAATATTAATATTAAATTTTCTCTTAACTATCTCTCTAAATTCTTCCGCTCTTGGATGCCCTCTAAGTACAGCAGTAGCAACACATTTAACATCTGTTACTGATAACCTATCAAAAATATGTATCAAATATTGTAGTGACAAATATGCTTGATGCTTTACTTCTAAATTATCTAGGTTAAGTAAATTAATAATATCACTTTTAAATTTATCATTAAAAATTTCTGGAGCTCCAAGTCTATCACATTCATAAACTACAGCTCTCACGGCATTATAACCAATATCAATAATAGCTGAACGCATAGAGATTTATCTTACTTCTTACTTAAAAAAACTCACCTTACGCATAAACCCCATAGCAGTTTAAAAATTGCAGAAAAGTACAAGATGTCTATTAGCAAGACCACGTAGTGGTCGTGGCAATCCACATTCTGGTGCTATTAGCGAGGAACCGCTTTGCAGCGACGCGGCAATCCAGGAAAGTAATTAAAAATGGATTGCTTCAACCATTACATGGTCTCGCTAATAGACGAGAGTACTCTTACCCAAACGTCATTGCGAGGAGGCATAAGCCGACAAAGCAATCCATTTTTGGTTACTTTTATGAATTGCTTCGTCGACCTACGGCTTCCTCGCTAATAGACGTTGATCACATACAACTTTTAAACTCTCCTGTCTAAAACCGCTTCCTTTTCTAACTTTCGACAGCTGTGAAGCAGCCTCCTAGTCGTTTTTAGATTGATATAAACTTTAATTAAAATACTTACGTTCTTTAGTTAGTGTTTCATCTTCATTAGATGGTTTGTTATTTTGCCATTTTCGTGCAGATTCACGTTTATTACCATTGTTATCAGTGTTATCTTTATAAGGTTCAGATTTATGCTTATTTGTAACGTCTGGAGTAATAGTAGTGTCGATATTTTTTATGGTTAATTTGGCTTTGCCTTTACTGTCAAAACCAATAAGCTTGACTTTCACTACATCACCATGTTTTAAAACGCTAGATACAGATTCAATACGTTCTTTTGAAATTTCACTAATATGGATGAATCCATCGCGATTACCTAAATAATTGATAAACGCTCCAGAATCTAATATTTTGACAACAGTTCCATTGAATATGCCACCAATTTCAGGCTCAACTGCAATTAACTTAATCTTCGCGATTGCCATATCTAGCTTCTCTTTGCCTACTGCAGAGACAGTTACATTACCATCGTCGCTTATGTCAATTTTAGCCGATGTTGTATCACAAATTTCGCGTATTACTTTACCACCTGGTCCTATAACATCTCTAATTTTGTCTTTATCAATTTTAAAACTCTGAATACAAGGGGCATATTGGCTGATATGGTTATTGGTTTCATTAATAGCCTTATTCATTTCTTGTAAAATATGAACACGACCAAGCTTTGCTTGAACTAAAGCATGCTTCATTATTTCAAATGTTACGCCAGATATTTTGATATCCATTTGTAGTGCGGTTATGCCTTCCGTACTACCAGCTACTTTAAAGTCCATATCTCCAAGATTATCTTCATCCCCAATAATATCAGATAAAACTACGAATTTATCGCCTTCTTTTATCAAACCCATAGCAATACCTGCTATAGGAGTTTTGATCGGTACTCCAGCATCCATAAGTGCCATTGAACTACCACAAATAGTAGCCATAGATGATGAGCCATTACAGGCAGTGATTTCTGATACCACCCTAATGGAATAAGGAAATTGTTCTTTAGTTGGTAACATGCGGTTAATGGCTCTCCATGCTAGTTTGGCATGCCCTATTTCTCTGCGACCAGGAGCCCTTACTGGGGTTGCTTCTCCTACTGAGTAGGGAGGAAAAATATAGTTAAGCATAAAACGCTCTTTATATTCTCCGTCTAAACTATCAACAATTTGTTCATCTTGACTAGTAGCAAGTGTAGTGACTACTAAACTTTGCGTTTCTCCTCTAGTAAATAAGCTTGAGCCATGTGTTTTTGGCAGTATTGCGACTTCGCAAGCTATGTTTCTTATATCTGTTGGTTTTCTACCATCTATACGAGTATTTTTCGTTAATACGTCTTGACGCAGTACTTCTGATTCTACTTCTTTAAGGGCGAATTCGATTTGTGCGTTAGTAAGATTATTATTAGCAATATCTTCTGCAAAGTGCCGCTTAATTATATCAGAAACATGCTTTACCGCTAATACCCTTTCTTGTTTTAATTTAATAGCAAAAGCCTGCTTAATATCTTCTTGTACTATGCTTCTAATTTGTTCTTTTAACCTAGTAGGGAATAATTCGGTAAGCTGTAATTTAGGTTTTCCAGCAACTTTTACTAAGTCATTAATCAATTCAATCACAGGCTGTAATGCCTTGTGACCAAATTCAATAGCTTCTAACATTTGTTCTTCAGATAATAGATCGGCCTCAGATTCAACCATCATAACTGATGTGTCAGTTCCTGCCACGACTAAGTCCAGTTTGCTAGTCTTTAACTGGTTAAATGAAGGGTTTAGGATGAATTTATCATCTACCAAACCCACTCTACTAGCTGCTACTATATGTTGGTAAGGTGCTGCAGATAAAGCTAATGCAGCGGATGCCCCGATAATTGCTAATATATCACTATTACACTCAGGATCGTATGAAAGAACAGTACAGATTACTTGTGTTTCATTAAGAAAAGCTGGATGGAATAATGGTCTAATTGGTCGATCAATCAAGCGTGAGACTAATACTTCTTTTTCGGAGCCTTTACCTTCTCTTTTAAAAAAACCTCCAGGTATTTTACCAGCAGCAAATGCCATTTCTCTATAATGGACAGTAAGAGGAAAAAATCCAATTCCTTCTTTAGCTTCTTTGGCACTTACGGCAGTGCATAATAAGACAGTCCCTTCCATTTTTACCATAACTGCTCCATCAGCTTGACGAGCAATTTTACCAGTCGTTAATTCAAGTGTTTTTCCACCTAATTCTATCGTTTTAGTTATTTCTTCAAACATTCTTTTTCCTTATTTAATTAACAAAAAACCCGGCTAATTCTTTGATTTTTTAGCCGGGTTTTATTTTATTTTCTTATTCCTAGTTTATTAATCAACGACAAATATCTGCTTAAACTTTGTTTCTTGATGTAATCTAATAATCGACGCCTACGACCAACTAGCATTAATAATCCCCTTCTCGAGGAAAAATCTTTGTGATTAGTTTTAAAGTGTTCTGTTAAATTGCTGATTCTTTCAGTGAGAATTGCACATTGCACTTCACTAGAACCAGTATCATTTTCTTTAGTAGCATATTCTGTAATTAATTGTTGCTTACGCTGTGCTGTAACCGACATCAGTAATCTCCATGTTTATTTTATAGGTTAAATACTCGTAAAGAATTAAAGCAATTTTCACTCAAGCTACCAATTGCTAACAGAGAGTCTTGATATCGAATCCAAACTAATTCAATAGACCTTTTGCAAAACTCTACTTCTGCTGGTATACTCTTCTGCTTTGAAGAATTGGTTCCACAAAACTGCGGGGAATTCGCGTGTTCATGCACTAATTGTACACTCTGCTCGCTCACCCCTTGTTTTATGTTCCAATTCTCCAAATCATTTGAGTATAATTTGAACAATGATGCGGTACTCGAATCCTCACGTACATTAGAGTACGCTGCGGTTCGAGGTGAAGCGTCTCCTTCAAATTCCTCAGCATAAGCGACTTTTGCAAGAGGTCTAGTCTTTTCAAGACAATCAAAATAACATTTCTGACCATAAATAATTTTTTTAGCTTGGTCAGCAGTAGCATCAAGTACCAGGATGTCGTCCAGTACTGCTTCAATCTTTATACTTTTTTCTTCAAGAAATTTCTTTATTCCTTGATTCTGTTCATCAAGTTCTGTTAATTTAATAGCATCACATGCTGTAAATATTCCAACTTTAGTACGCTGTAATTCTAGCACAAATGCTAAACTTTGCAAGGATAAAGCAATATCTTCTGCTAGAGTTCTTACATACGTTCCCTTAGAGCATTCTACCTTATAGGTAGCTTGATTATTTTGATGGTCAAAATTAAGACATTCTAGATTATATATTTCAATATCCCTAGGTGTTAATTCTACTGTTGAATTTTCTCGTGCTAATTTATAAGATCTAATACCGTTAACTTTTATAGCAGAAAAGGCAGGGGGACGTTGTTTAATTGTACCTATGAATTTTTTACAGATATTATGACAATCAGCTTCGTTAGGAATATGATCAGTAACAGCTATTACTTTACCCGAGGCATCTGCTGTATCAGTTTTTTTACCAAATTGTATAGTAAAAATGTAAGTTTTCTTTGCATCTACCAGAATCCGTACTAACTTTGTTGCCTCACCAATTGCCAAAGGTAATACACCTTCCGCTTCAACATCTAAGGTTCCACAATGACCAACTTTAGCTCCTAAAATGTTTCTCTTAACTATAGCAACAAGCTTTGCTGAACTGATGCCCTTAGGTTTATAGATATTAAGCCAATAATTATTATGGTGAAACATCATTAGCATCCTTGTATTTAGATTAGCAATTATCATTATTCTAACTTGAATTCGATATAACAAGTTATTCCAAATTCGGTTATATCTATAAATATAACAGATTTTATTGAGGTTATTCTATATAAACAATGAGTAGTCTATAAAAATGGATTGTTTCTTGGCTTAAGCCTCCTCGCTAATAGACGTCTTGTACTTTAACTTTTTTCCGTGAACACTCACAAATCATTTGAATATGCATAGTTACAAACTAATATCAGACTGAAACTTGATTTTTCTTTTATAATTTTTCTCAAAACGCCTTACCATCAAATAAGCTAATATCACAAAGAAAATAAGATATATCATGGGGAATAATTTAAAGTTTAGATATCTCATTAATACTAGACATACATAATTTGCACTTCCGGACATCAACATTGATCCCATAGTATGACCAAGACCTATTGCCCGGTAGCGATCATTAACAGCAAAAGCTTTTACCATAGTACCATGGGCAAGAGCATTGAAAGGGGCAACAAAACAGGCAAGCATTAAACAAGAACCTAAAGCCAGATTAACCATTTGATAGTTAACAGCAATAATAAATAATAGACTAGCTAAGATAGTACCGTATAAGCTAATCTTAAACACTTTCATTTGACTAAATCGATCGGCAAATAAGCCGGAAATAGGCATAGAAATTGCAAAACACATGACTGTCAAAACTGAAAATGTGCTAATAATGAAACTAGTTTGTGGCAGAACCATAGGTAAATATTGCTTCATAAAGGTAATAGGTAGTTGGTGAGCCACCCCAATTCCACCAGCAAGAAATACTACCATCAAAATGATTCGCCACTGTTTTTTAACCAGAACAGTCAAACTTTTTATTTTTATGTTATTTTCTTGATTCTTCTTAAATTCTGGTGTTTCATCAAACTTTTGGCGAAAATATAACGTAATTAAAGCTAAAGGTAAACTGATTAAAAAAGGAATACGCCAGCCCCAGTCTGGAAAAATATGAGCACTAAAAAAATTAGTTGCCCCAATTCCTAGTAACAAGCCTAAAACTCCAGTACAACGAGTTATCGCTGAAGCTGTGTATCGGTATTTCTCCCCTAAATGTTCGATAACGTAAATAGCTGCTCCGTCATATTCTCCAGCTACAAAAATACCTTGCATAATACGGCACAAAACCAAAATTACCGTACTCCAAACACCAATAGACGAATATTCTGGCAAACACCCTATTACCATAGTAGGTATCACAATGCCTATTATGGTGATAGTTAACGCCATCTTACGCCCATAAATATCTCCTATATAGCCAAAAATTAGCGAGCCAATAGGTTTTGATAGATATGCTACCGCATAAACAGCAAAAGCATTTATTAGACTAGTTATATAATCAGCATTCGGGAAAAATTTGACGGCAATAATTCCGGCGGAAAAACCGTATAAATTATAGTCGTAATACTCAACAATCGTTCCTAAAAATGCTCCGATAATTTTATTTTTTGATTTTTTTTCACTTTTCATCTTATTTAAGCCCCTTCTGTTAGTAATTTATTTCTGACTGAAGGTGATAAGTTAATATTAAGCTCTTTTAAAGCTTTTTCATCAATATAATCAGGAGCATTCATCAATAAATCTTCCGCCTGTTGATTTAGTGGAAAAGCTATCACTTCTCTAATATTGGTTGAATCAGTTAATAACATAACAATCCTATCTATGCCAGGGGCTATTCCACCATGTGGTGGGGCACCAAATTTAAACGCTCTGATCATTCCACCAAATCTTTTATCGACAATTTCTGGGGGGTATCCAGCGATCTCAAAAGCTTTATACATTATTTCCGGTTTATGATTTCTAATCGCTCCACTAGATAATTCGATACCATTACAAACAATATCATATTGATATGCTTTAATGGCTAGCAGATCATCTACTGTTTTGGCTGATTCTAGTACTTCCATACCACCTTGTGGCATAGAAAATGGATTATGGCTAAAATCTATTTTGTTAGTTTGTTCATTTAATTCATAAAATGGGAAATCTGTTATCCAACAAAATTCAAAACAATCTTTTTTAAGTAAAGATAAATCTTCACCTAATTTAGTTCGGAGTTTACCAGCAAGTTTAGAGGCTTTATCCACTTTATCACTAGTAAAAAAGACAGTATCGCCATTTTGTAGATTTGCTAAAGACTTTAAATGTAATAATTGTTCCTCTGTTAAAAATTTAACAATAGGTCCTTTAACTTGTCCATTTTCTAGAAACTGAATGTAACCAAGCCCACTTGCTCCCTCGGAAGTTGCAAATTCTGCCATTTTATCAAAGAAGCTTCTTGGTAAAGTAGAAGTTTTAGGAGCTGGCACCGCTCTTACAACAGAACCATTTTTTATATTTTCTTTAAAAATAGCAAAGTTAGACTCTCTAAATAATTCTGTAACATCTGCAATGATTAGCGGATTTCTAAGATCTGGCTTGTCAGTACCATATTTTAGCATGGCTTCTTCATATGGAATTTGAACAAAAGGAGTATTTGATACTTTTTTATCAGAAAATTTGCTAAATATTTCATACATTACCGGCTCAATGGTATTAAATATATCTTCTTGCGTAACAAAAGACATCTCTATATCCAATTGATAGAATTCACCTGGCGACCTATCAGCTCTTGCATCCTCATCTCTAAAACAAGGTGCTATTTGAAAATAACGATCAAATCCTGATACCATAAGCAATTGTTTGAATTGCTGAGGAGCTTGCGGTAAAGCATAAAATTTTCCAGGATGCAGTCGGCTGGGTACTAAGAAGTCCCTAGCCCCTTCTGGCGAACTGGCAGTTAGGATTGGCGTTTGAAACTCAGTAAAACCATCCTGCATCATAAGATGACGTAGATGAGCAATAATTTGCGATCTTAACATAATGTTATTATGCAACTTTTCACGTCTAAGATCTAGGAAACGATATTTTAACCTAGTTTCTTCAGGAGCAATTTGTTCAGAATTCACCAATAATGGTAAAGTTTCTGGATTAGACTCAATTATAAACTCGCTTACCAATATTTCAATTTTACCGGTCATTAACGAGTCATTTATTGTGTCATCGAGCCTTGCTACCACTTCTCCGACAACAGTTATAACCGATTCGTATCTCAACCGACTAGCAGCATCCATTAAACTTGGGTCTTGATCAGTAAACACTAACTGGCTTATACCAAAATGATCCCTAAGGTCAATAAAGACCAAATTACCGTGATCCCTTCTTCTATGCACCCAGCCAGATAATTTTACTCTTTTTCCAACATCCTTTAACCGCAATTCATTACAATGATGCGTTCTATATTTATGCATCTTACTCAACATATTTATTTTGTTTGTATACTCAAATGCTTTGAGTATACAGATATATAAAAAATACCCATATTAGGCAATAGACTTCTTTTTAAATTTCATTATCCTATATAACAATATATCATAAAAATCAACTACACTAATAGATATATGCAAATTATCCAACAATCTCCTAAAGGTTTATTGCATCCATACAAGCAAATGTGGCAATTTTTGTTATTTCACTTGCTGATGCCCCCATTCGTACTATTTGTACCGGATATTCAAAGCCATTAATTATTGGTCCGATAAAAACACCTCTGGCTAATTCTTGCAATAGTTGCGTCGAGATTGCAGCCGAATGGATACCAGGCATAATCAAGACGTTAGCAGAACCTGACAACCGACAAAATTTATATAAATTACGTAAGTTGGGGTTCAGAGCAACATCAGCTGACATTTCGCCATCATATTCAAAATCCAGATTCATACTATCTAAGATTCTAACAGCTTCCCTTACTCTATTTGCCTTTTCTCTCATTGGATTACCAAAAGTCGAGAAAGAAAGTAGTGCAATCTTTGGTATCATTCCCATATTTCTTGCTATATTGGCAGTCTGCAAGGTTATTTCTACAAGATCTTGCTCATTAGGCAGTTCAGTCACGCTATTATCAGCAATAATTATATTATGTTCCTTGGCAATCATAATGGAATATCCTAATATTCTATTATTTTTTTTAGGTTCCATTACCTTCATAATATCCTCTAAGCTATTATAATAGCTCTTTGTTACGCCAGTAACCATACAATCTGCATCGCCACAAGCTATCATGATAGCTGAGAATATATTTTTATCACTTTTAACTAGTCTAGCACAGTCACGGTATAAATAGCCTTTACGCTGTAATCGGCTGTAAAGAGTATCTATATATTTATTAAGATTTTGGTTAATAGCAGCATTCATTATGCTAATACCCTTTAAATCATAATTCATGCCTATTTTACTTAAAACAGCAGATATTTTATCATGTCTACCAACTAGGATAGGGTGAGCATGACCATTATCCCGCATAGTAATAGCAGCCATAATTACCTCTTCCTCCTCACCTTCAGCAAAGATTACTCTTTTAGGGGCTGATTGTTGAATTCTTTCAAATAACAGATTCATGTAATGTGAGGTAGGATTTAGCCTGCTCTCCAATTCTCTTGCATAGTCTTGGAAATCAATATCTGTAATTCTAGCAACCCCGCTATCTATAGCTGCCTTAGCTACTGCCATTGAAACAGTGGTAATTAATCTCGGGTCAAACGGTACAGGAATTATGTAATCTGGACCAAAAACCATTTTCCTACCAGGATATGCTTTATAAACTTCATTGGGTACAGCTTGTCTTGCTAGTTCCGCTAAAGAAATCGCTGCCGCTATTTTCATTTCCTGATTAATAGTAGTAGCTCTAACATCTAAAGCTCCACGGAAAATATACGGAAAGCCCATAACATTATTAAGTTGATTATTGTAATCAGAGCGTCCTGTAGCAATAATCGCATCACTTCTAACTGACTGTATATCCTCTGGAGTAATTTCTGGGTCTGGGTTAGCCATCGGGAAGATGATGGGATTTTGAGCCATGCTAGCTACCATTTCTTTCGATACTGCCCCTTTAGAAGATAAGCCAAGGAATACATCAGCTGACTTCATGGCATCACTCATGGTACGTAAGTCGGTTTCAGCTGCGTATAATTCCTTCCATTCATTCATGCCTTCTTGTCGACCTTTGTAAACAACCCCCATTTTATCACATACTATAACATTTTTTTTGTCAACACTAAGAGCAATTAGTAATTCAATACAGGCAATCGCTGCCGCCCCTGCACCACTTACTACAATTTTCATATTATCCAATGAACGATTTGTAATATAAGCTGCATTAATAAGACCTGCCGCAGCAATAATAGCCGTTCCATGCTGATCATCATGGAAAACCGGTATCTGCATACAGCTTTTTAATTTTTTCTCGATTATAAAACATTCGGGAGATTTAATATCTTCTAAATTAATACCACCAAAACTATAATTAAGATATTTTACGGCATTAACAAACTCATCTGGGTCAGTAGTATCTATTTCAAGATCAATAGAATCAATGTCAGCAAATTTCTTGAATAAAACAGCTTTTCCTTCCATTACTGGCTTTGACGCAGCTGCTCCCAAATCACCAAGACCAAGGATGGCCGTACCATTAGTTATTACAGCAACTAAGTTACCTCTAGCAGTATATTTATAAACATCATCTATATTTTTAGCAATTTCAAGGCATGGTGCTGCTACCCCTGGCGAATAAGCCAAAGCCAAATCCTGTTGAGTATCCAAAGGCTTAGTTGCAGCAATAGCAATTTTACCTGGCTTATCCTTGCAATGATATTCTAAGGCTTTGAGATAATTTATTTTATTTATTTCATCCATAAATGTTGTTCCTTAATTATCTCAAGTTCTGACATCTATATGTTCATCCACATAAGAACTGACAATGAGACTATTGAAAAAAGTGTTGTGAAGGTAATAATTGATGCCATAGATTCTGGATCTCCACCAAGCTGACGTGATAAAACATAAGCTGTGCTGGCACATGGTAAGCAACTATATAGAACCCCAACTGATTTAGCAGTACCAGTGATTGACATTAGCGACAATACAATTATTGTAACAACAGGAAAAGCCACTAACTTAACAAAACTAGTAAATAATACATTGTGTACAATTGTACCACGCATGAAGAATTTGAGACCTGCTCCAACATTTAGCATACCTATAGCTAAAGCAGAGTCAGATAGAGTAGATAAGGTTTTTTTTATGCCAAGATGTAATTCTAAATTAGAGTAATTAAAAAGAAATCCAATGATACTAGCGATAATCAAGGGATTTTGTACTAGCAATTTAAGCGTCCATATAAAGCTAGCTTTAGAACCCTGAGATACAGAACTATCAGGGATATAATGGGCAAAAATCATTACTGATATGATATTAGTAAAAATGATCATATAAGATGAAATCACCGATACTATAGCAAGCCCCTCCTGCCCCAAAAGAGGACTACTAACACCAAAAAAGATATAATTATTATAGCGTAATGCCCCTTGAAAGGTTGAAGTAAACTGAATCTTGTCAAAGTTGGTTTTCTTCTGATAAATAATTAAAGCAACAGCAATAATAGAAGTGGAGATGATTAATGCTAATACCAGTTTCATTATAGAAGATGCATTTAAATCAGCTACAGATATATTATTGAAAAGCATGACAGGAAAAAGAAAAAAATATGATAATTTTTCTACCCCTCTCCAAAACTCTTCAGAAGTCAACCATTTCCTTTTGATAATACTGCCAAGCAAGGGAATCAAAAGAATAGGTAATGTACTAGAGAAAATATCATTCATCAGTCTACGATTATCCCAGTTGCTAATTGTCATGCAATTAGCTGTAAATTATGCGTTACGATTAAATTTTTCACTTTGCATAATATCAGAGTTTGATTGCAAATCAAGACGTATGTATACTTAGAGCAAGACTACTTCACAAAAAATTTGTTGACATAAGTAACGCCAAACCAACAAAGCCAAATCTAATAATTTTCCTGGATTGCCACGTCACCGCTAAAGCAGTTCCTCGCTAATAGACGTCTTGTACTTTAACTTTTTTTCCGTGAACACTCACATAGTTATACCAGTTCTCGAAATTAATTTAGGTTGAGGAATTTGTAGGAGACACGGAACGCAGCCTTGCTGCGTACTTAAATGTACGTGAGGATGCGAGTCTAGGCTCGACGCACAAATTACCAACATAAATTAATTTCGGGAATTG
>JAJIYL010000055.1 GCA_020881195.1 Rickettsia endosymbiont of Pseudomimeciton antennatum
CCTCAGTTTTGGATTAGAATTTAAAAATTCTAATCCAAAAACTGGTATACTCTTCTGCTTTGAAGAATTGGCTCCGCAAAACTTCGGGGCATTCGCGTACTCATGTACTAAATGTACACCTAGCACGCTCACCCCTTGTTTTACGTTCCAATTCTTCAAAACAGAAGAGTATAAAACAATAAGGAAAAAAGCATTCTTGAAGCGGTTCTACGAATGCATTTTAACCTAATTTTTAGCTAATAATCTTATTTTTAATCTGAAAAATAAGATTATTAGCCATTTTTATTATTAGACTTCTTGCAAAACTCGCTTATGCTGAGGAATTTGAAGGAGACACGGAACGCAGAACCGCAGCGTACTTAAGTATACGTGAGGATTCGAGTACCGCATCGACGTCCAAATTACCAGCAGAAGTAGAGTTTTGCAAGAGGTCTATTTTAACAATCAGGCGACGAACCACTTATAGCCTGATTATTTACATTATTATCCCAATTTTGGATTAACGAAGTTAATCCAAAATTGGGATAATAAAGCATGATTGTATAATTTTTTGACATTGATACACAAGTCTTTCTTCTAATATTCTTAAAAATTAAGTCTCGTATCGTGCAAAAAAATTAAGCATGATGTATAAATTACTTGAAAATTTTTCTTGATATCTCTTGAACTATTATAAAATCCAACATATATAGAATACACTAACTTGTAAGTATTAAATTTATGGAGGTAAGAATGTCTTTTAGACCGTTACATGATAGAATTGCGGTAAAACCAATTCAACAAGAAGAAAAAACACTTGGGGGAATTATTATCCCTGATACAGCAAAGGAAAAGCCTATGCAGGGTGAAGTAATCGCTATAGGTAAAGGAGTGAGAGGAGAAAATGGTACTATCCACCCATTAGAAGTTAAAGTAGGTGATAAAGTACTTTATGGTAAATGGGGTGGTACTGAAGTTAAAGTTGATGGTTTAGATATGATCATCATGAAAGAAAGTGATGTCATGGGCATAATTGATTAATAATTTATTTAAATATATTATAAGAATTATTTAATTTGTAAGGAGAATATAAATATGGCAACAAAATTAATAAGACACGGCTCAAATGCACGTGAACAAATGCTAAAAGGTATCGATATTTTAGCTGATACTGTAAAAGTAACATTAGGTCCTAAAGGTAGAAATGTTGCAATTGAACAGTCATTTGGTGCACCAAGACTAACCAAAGACGGTGTAACAGTAGCAAAAGCCATTGAACTAAAAGATAAAGCTCAGAATTTGGGAGCTCAATTGGTAAAATCTGTGGCAAGCAAAACATCTGATGTTGCTGGTGATGGAACAACTACCGCAACTGTTCTAACTCAAGCAATAGCAAGAGAAGGTAACAAAGCAGTAGCAGCTGGTTTTAACCCTATGGACATAAAACGTGGTATAGATTCAGCCGTTAACCTAGTAGTTGAAGAAATTAAGAAAGCCAGTAAAAAAATCAGTAGCCAAGAGGAGATTGCTCAAGTTGGTACTATTTCGTCAAATGGTGATAAAGAAATTGGCGAAAAAATTGCCGTGGCAATGGAAAAAGTTGGTAAAGAAGGCGTAATTACCGTTGAAGAAGCTAAGAATTTTAGTTTTGAAGTAGATGTAGTTGAAGGTATGATGTTTGATAGAGGCTATCTATCACCATATTTTGTTACTAACTCTGAAAAGATGATAGCTGAATTGGAAAATCCGTTTATCTTACTATTTGAAAAGAAATTATCAAATTTACAACAAATGTTACCAGTACTTGAAGCAGTAGTGCAATCAGGACGCCCTTTACTTGTAATCGCTGAAGATGTAGAAGGAGAGGCACTTGCTACTCTGGTAGTAAATAAATTACGTGGCGGACTAAAAGTTGCTGCAGTTAAAGCTCCTGGCTTTGGCGACAGAAAGAAATTCATGATGGAAGATATTTCTATTTTAACAGGTGGTCAGCTTATCAGTGAAGATCTTGGTATGAAGCTTGAAAATGTTAATATCAAAATGCTAGGTACTGCTAAAAAAGTTACTATCTCCAAAGAAAATACTGTCATAATTGATGGTGCTGGTAGTAAGGCTGATATCGCTGCTCGTTGTTCACAAATTCGTAAACAAATTGATGAATCTAGTTCAGATTACGATAAAGAAAAATTACAAGAGCGTTTAGCTAAACTTGCTGGTGGCGTAGCTGTCTTAAAAGTTGGTGGTGCTACTGAAGTTGAAGTAAAAGAGAGAAAAGATCGTGTTGAGGATGCTTTACATGCTACTAGAGCTGCAGTGGAAGAAGGTGTTGTTGCCGGTGGTGGGGTCACTCTTTTCTATGCGGCAAGATCCTTAGAGGCACTAAAAAGTGCTAATGAAGATCAGCAAGCTGGTATTAACATTGTTAAGAAAGCTCTACAGGCTTCAGTAAGGCAAATTGCAGAAAATGCTGGTATGGATGGAGCTATTGTAGTTGGAAAACTTACTGATAGTAAAGAGAGAAACTTTGGTTTCAATGCTCAAGACATGACTTATGTTGATATGATTAAGGCTGGTATTATCGATCCAACTAAGGTC
Source organism: Rickettsia endosymbiont of Pseudomimeciton antennatum (assembly GCA_020881195.1). Classification (GTDB taxonomy): domain Bacteria; phylum Pseudomonadota; class Alphaproteobacteria; order Rickettsiales; family Rickettsiaceae; genus Tisiphia. The sequence goes on from JAJIYL010000055.1 coordinate 2,575, forward strand.
GTGCGTACAGCTTTGCAAGATGCAGCATCAGTTGCTTCTTTGATTATTACTACTGAAGCATTTATTATTGATGAACCAGCTGATAAAGATGAATCTGCTATGCCACGTGGTGGTATGGGCGGCGGTATGGGTGGCATGGGCGGTATGGACTTCTAACTGCTATTAGACTTCCTGCATAAGTCAAAAAAGCCATCAGGATTTCTAGGAGAAACGAAGTCGGCTACCTCCACGTACATAGACGTATGTTAGAAGTGAAGACAAGTTTCAACGACAAAATCACCAACTAGGAGGTTGCCTGCGATAACTAATTAATTATATTTTGAGCTATTTTCCGGCGAGAATAAATATGATTTTTGAAGGAATAGTGTACCTATTTCAAAAAAATCATGTTTATTCGTAGCCAAAAAGAGCCAAATATAGAATTACTTTAGTTATTGCAGGCAGCCTCCTAGATTGGCTTATGCTAGGAGGTTGCCTGTGATGACTAATTAATTATATTTTGAGCTATTTTTCGGCGAGAATAAATATGATTTTTGGACAGACCCCAGAACCCAGTAAATTTATCGTACTTAAATCCTATAAGACTTAAGAGACCACATCAACCTGATATTGCAGTGCCACTTCCTTACCGCGAAACGCCATAGCAATTTTGATGATTTTCTGAACATGTGAGTGTTCTTTTATTTTAGCCTCATATCGTTTTTTTACGATTTGATCTAGTCCTTCTTTTGAAACAGATTCTAGA
>JAJIYL010000056.1 GCA_020881195.1 Rickettsia endosymbiont of Pseudomimeciton antennatum
CAATTCCCGAAATTAATTTATGTTGGTAATTTGTGCGTCGATCCGGTACTCGCATCCTCACGTACATTTAAGTACGCTGCGGTGCTGCGTTCCGTGTCTCCTACAAATTCCTCAACCTAAATTAATTTCGAGAACTGGTATAAAGTAGCTCCTCGCAATGACATTATAGGTAAATTTAAAACACGTCATTGCGAGGAGACCATAAGGTCGACGAAGCAATCCTTTCTGGTCACTTTTTGAGATTGGTTCTTGGCTTAAGCCTCCTCACAATGACGAACCTATACCAACTTAGAGATAGTTCTTCCACCAATAATATGGAAGTGAAAATGAAACACACTCTGTCCGGATCTCGCACCTTTATTGGTAATTAAACGGTAGCCATCTTGCTCTAAACCCACTAGAGACGCAATATAAGATAGTCTGGTGAAATAATTTTTAATTTCATCGCCAGAAGCTTTAAGGATAAAATCACTATAATCAATATATTCCTTTTTTGGTATAACTATTACATGTACCGGAGCTACAGGGTTTATATCGTTAAATGCTATTAGATTCTCATCTTCATATATTATCTCTGCTGGCAGATCCTTGCCAATAATTTTCGCAAAAACATTGTTCTTATCATACATATTCATTTTATACTCTAATTCTTATTACCTACTTAAGTGTTTTAAAAATTTTAATTCAGCTTCTATCTCAGATTTTGCTAATATTACCTCTTCAAGCTGGTATTTCTTTCGTTGCAAATCATATTCTCTCATATCGCTACTAAAAAAACCAAATATCAACATAATAGCTATTCGACTGGCAAAAGTAAAATGAGCAAAACCTAAACTTGATATAGCTATACTTGTTATTAAAGTAATGATTAGTGCTATCCACATTCTGTGATATAATGCCCAAAACATATTAAAAAATGCAGCAAATAATGAAAAACCCTGCTTGATAATGATAAAATCATTATCTTTTTTTTGAGGATTAACATATATTGAATAAATATTCATAAGAGAATCTTGTAATTATGGTACTGAATGATTACTTAAACACCATAATAATAAACAAACAGCTAAACATCAATAGCTAAACATCAATATTTAGAAGATTATTTATGTCAGATAATTCGTTACACGGTACTACTATACTGTGCTTAAGAAAAGGCGGAGAGGTTGTAATCGCCGCTGATGGTCAAGTTTCCCATGGTAATACAATTTTAAAATCCACAGCAAAAAAATTAAGAACCATGTTCAATAAGAGTATTATTGCTGGCTTTGCTGGATCTACGGCAGATGCTCTAACTTTATTTGAAAAATTAGAATTAAAGCTAGAGAAATATTCATATCAGTTAGTGAGAAGTGCAGTAGAACTTGCCAAAGATTGGCGTAGCGATAAATATTTACGTAAGCTTGAAGCAATGATGATTGTTGCAGATCAAAAAAATATATTAATTTTAACTGGTAATGGTGATGTAATCGAACCTGATGGTGATGTTGCTGCTATTGGTTCTGGTGGATTATATGCATTGGCAAGTAGCAAGGGTTTAATGTCTTTTGATAATAACCTAACTGCCGAAGAGATTGCTTTAAAATCAATGCATATTGCAGCTGACATCTGTGTTTTCTCTAATCATAATATTATTTTAGAAAAAGTTATATGAGTACTAGTATTAAGAAAAAATCCGTGGGATTAACTCCTGCTAAATCTATGGGATTAACTCCCTCTGAAATCGTAGCTGAACTTGATAGATTCATTGTCGGACAATATAAGGCTAAAAAAGCTGTTGCGATTGCTTTGCGAAATCGCTGTAGGCGTAGAAATATAGCCGAGCCACTTCGTCAAGAGATCGTTCCAAAAAATATTTTAATGATTGGTCCAACCGGTGTAGGTAAGACTGAAATCGCTAGGCGACTTGCTAAGCTTAGTGGCTCACCTTTTCTTAAAATAGAAGCAACCAAATTTACTGAAGTAGGATATGTTGGACGAGACGTTGAGTCAATAATACGAGATTTAGTGGAAATAGCTGTTAATACTCAAAAAGCTAATGCTAAAAAAGAGGTTATTGCTAATGCTACTTTAAAAGCTACAGAAAGGATATTGGATGCTTTAGTTGGCAAGTCGGCATCAGCTGAAACTAGAGAGAAATTCTGTCTTAAGCTTGAAAAAGGTGAACTTGACAATACTGAAATTGAAATCAGTATAACAGATTCAGGCAACATATTTGGTGGTAATTTTGAAATTCCTGGTATGCCAGGAGCTGCTATGGGTGTGTTAAATGTTTCTGATATGATCAGCAAAGCTATCGGTACTAGTAAAACAAAAAACAAGAAAATGCTGATTAAAGATGCTATGTTAACTATCTTGACTGAAGAGTCAGATAAATTGATTGATCAAGAAAAAATTACTCAAGATGCATTAGTGTTAGTACAAAATGATGGTATAGTATTTTTGGATGAAATTGATAAAATCACCTCAAGAGCTGAGGGGAAAAGCTCAGAGATTAGTAGAGAGGGAGTACAGAGAGATTTGCTACCTATTATTGAGGGTACAACAGTTAATACCAAATATGGTCCTATAGAAACTGCCCATATATTATTTATAGCATCAGGTGCTTTCCATTTATCAAAACCATCTGATTTATTGCCTGAGTTGCAAGGAAGGCTACCTATTAGAGTAGAGTTAAGCTCACTTACTAAAGAAGATATGGTGAAAATCTTGGTTGAACCAGAATCAAGCTTAATAAAACAATATTCAGCCTTAATCGCCACCGAAGGGGTAGAATTAAAATTTACCGATAAGGCAATAGATAAAATTGCTACTTATACAGCAAAAGTTAATTTAGAAATTGAAGATATTGGAGCAAGAAGATTGCATACTATTTTAGAAAATTTATTAGAGGAGATAAGTTTCAATGCAAGTGACATGAAAGAAAAGAAGGTAGTTATGGATGAGCATTTTGTTGACCAGCAATTATCAAAAATTATCAAAGATCTGGATTTAGTAAAATTTATTTTGTAAATGATAGTTCACCTTGGTAGTTTAACCTTTAGTGGTATAGACATTATTGATGTTGATGTGCAAGTACAGATATCGCCAGGTATACCTAATTTTACTATAGTAGGATTGGCTGATAAAACCATTGGCGAATCTAAAGAGAGGGTTAGAGCAGCCTTGTCTTCAATAGGTCTTGCCCTGCCTGCCAAGAAAATACTTATAAATTTAGCTCCAGCTGATTTGGTTAAAGAGGGGAGTCATTTTGACCTTGCTATTGCTTGTGCCATACTTAGCAGTATGAAAATTTTACCAGCTGAGGAAATGCAAGAATATCTAGTAATAGGGGAGTTATCTTTAGATGGTTCTATTTTACCTGTTAGTGGAGCTTTGCCTGCTGCTATTGGTGCTTTAGCTAGAAATAAAGGGCTAATTTGTTCGAAACATAATGGTCAGGAAGCTGCATGGTCTGGCAATAATAATATTTTGGTGGCAGGCAATTTAATAGAGTTAGTTAACCATTTTAAAGGGCTGCAAATATTATCATCACCAGAATTAGAAATTGATACTAGTATAATAAATTATCCTGACTTTAAAGAGATCAAAGGGCAGAAAACAGCCAAGCGGGCTTTAGAAATAGCGGCTTCAGGTAGCCATAATCTATTAATGTTTGGTCCGCCTGGTACTGGGAAATCGATGTTGGCACAATGTATACCTGGGATATTACCCAAAATGCGACCTGAAGAAATATTAGAGTGCAGTACTATAGCAAGCGTTGCTGGTAAGTTAGCGAATGGCAAATTATCAAGAGTTAGACCTTTTCGTGCTCCCCATCATTCATGCTCGATAGCAGCGATGGTTGGTGGTGGTGTTGGTAAAAGAGTAAAGCCCGGTGAAATTTCATTAGCCCATAATGGGGTGTTATTTTTAGACGAATTACCAGAATTTCCACCCAATGTTATTGAATCTTTAAGGCAACCAATTGAAACTGGGGAAATACTAATTGCTAGATCAAATTCGCACATTAAATATCCAGCTAACTTTCAGCTAATAGCAGCAATGAATCCTTGTAAATGTGGATATTTAAGCGAACCACATAAAGCATGTTCAAAAGCTCCAAAATGTGGTAGTGATTATCAGATGCGAATTTCCGGTCCTATCATGGATCGATTTGATCTACATATAAATGTAGGCTCTATCGACTCATATAATTATAATTTAATAGGAGATGATACAGAAGAAGGGTCTGAACAAATAGCAAATAGGGTCGAAATAGCTCGTAATATTCAACAAACTAGATATGAAGGATATAATATCAAAACAAATAACCGTTTAGATGGGCAGTTGCTTATCGAATGTGCACTACCAGTGGATGATGGAAAAGATTTACTTAATGAAGCTGCTACAAAATTTCGTATATCAATGCGGGCATATAATAGAATTTTACGAGTTGCAAGAACTATAGCGGATTTAGAAGGTTCTCGCAATGTCTATAAGATACATATTGCTGAAGCATTAAACTATAGAAAAATGGATAATAATCCATAAGAAGGGGAATACAACCATCATTGCGAGGAGGCGTAGAATGTAGAGTACTATGCTAATTACTACACAGAGAAAGAGTTGCCACACCCGCACTTAGTTTTTGCATTGGGATTCCTAATTTCAAAATAGGAACTGCCTAACTCTTCGATAAAATCTATTATACAATCAGTCATGAATGGATGTGATATTGAATCGATAACCACTTTAGTATTATCTTTTTCTATAACATAATCATCTTTTGTTATATCATTGCTTGGAACAAGGGCATAATTATAAACAAACCCCGAACAGCCTCCCCCATCAACAACTACTCTAAGAACCAAATTTGGATTATTTTCCAATTTGATTAACTCACCCACTCTTTTAAAAGCATTATCAGTAATTTCTATTGACATGATCTTATATTATTAAATACCCTTAGCTCTTATATCAGATTTTTTAAGATATAAGAGCCTAGAATAATCCTAAAAACCTAATTTTGCAAGAACTCCGTTTAAAAACCTTGAAAAGCTTGGTAGGTGATTCTATACTACCCATATATAGCTAACCGAAATATTAGGTATTTATCAGGATAATTTAAAAGTCATAAGGGAGCAGTTTAAAAGCTCAAGACGTCATTGCGAGGAGCTACTTTAGTAGCGACGAAGCAATCCACATAACAAGCTTCATGGATTGCCACGCTCACGTATGTTCGCTCGCAATGACGTTGGTTATTTTGCCGCAACTTTTAAACTACCCTGGGTATTTATCCTGAATCCGGTTGTTGTAATAATTTATAGGTGTTAAAGAGAGTTAATGTATGCTTGCTTCATATGCAGTAGATCCAACCAAAACTAGGGGAAGATTGTTTAACGAATATCCTACAGCTTATAGAAATGAATTTGAACGAGATCATGATCGTATAATTCATTCAAAGGCTTTCAGACGTTTGCAATATAAAACTCAGGTTTTCATTAATCATGAAGGGGATCATTATCGAAATCGTCTTACTCATTCGATTGAAGTTTCTATGGTAGCCCGTTCTATTGCTAGAAATCTTAATTTATCAAGTGATTTAGCAGAAACTATAGGTCTTGCTCATGATCTTGGACATACTCCTTTCGGTCATGCAGGAGAGATAGCTCTAAATAAGTGCATGCAAGATTATGGTGGATTTTCCCATAATGCTCATTCATTAAAGATTCTTACTAAAGTAGAGAAAATGTATGCGGCTTATGATGGGTTAAATTTAACATGGGAAGTGCTAGAAGGTATTGTAAAGCATAATGGTCCTTTAATAAATAATATACCTGAATATATAGTAGAGTATGATTTACAGCATAATCTTGATTTAACTCATTATTCCTCGGCTGAAGCCCAAGTTGCTTCGTTAGCTGATGATATTAGTTATATTGCCCATGATTTAGAAGATAGTATTGGTGCCAAGATTATTGACTTTAATCATCTAACGGAAGTTAAATTTATTGCTCAATACGCTTTTGATATTAAATCCCAATTTGAAAATATAACAACAACTCGACTTATATATGAAGTAGTACGTAAATTGATCATTGATTTAATTGCTGATTTAATACTACAAACAAAGAATAATTTACAGAAACAGAAAATAATTACAACCGATGATATACGTAATCTTGATTATCAGCTTGTTGATTTTACTGATGAAGCAAAAGAGCGTATAATAGAAATTAAACGATTCTTGTATGATAAAGTATACAAGTATAATAAATTAACTTCGATGGATTTAAAGTGTCAAAGAATAGTACAAGAGTTATTTACGGTATATATGGATAATATTGATTTATTACCATTTAGTTGGAAAGAATTAATTATACCAAGGAACATAAAATCTAAAGCTGGTATAGTAGCAGATTATATAGCTGGCATGACTGACCGCTTTGCTATTCAAGAACATCAAGATCTTTATTCCTTCAATTCTAACAATATTTGATTCATGAATATATTTAAAAAATTACGTAACGATATCATTAGTGCGGGCAGAGAAATATGCGATAATGATGATATGTTACAATTGGCAGCTATCGAAATTCCTAAAGATAAATTCAATGGGGACCTTTCAAGCAATATAGCTATGATTATTGCCGCAAAACAAAATATTAACCCTAAGGAACTAGCTATTAAATTTAAGGAGATATTAACGCCTCTACCATATATTGCCTCTATAGAAGTTGCTGGTCCAGGATTTATTAACTTTACTATTAAAGCAGATATGTGGCATAACTCTATTAATGACATATTGCTAGATAAAGAGGACTTTTTTAAGATTAATTTTGGTAATAATCAAAAGGTCAATATTGAATATGTATCTGCAAATCCAACCGGTCCTATGCATATTGGTCATGCTAGAGGAGCTGTTTATGGTGATGCTTTAGCTAAAATTCTAGATAGTACTGGCTATATTGTTACCAAAGAATATTACCTTAATGATGCTGGATCCCAAGTGGATGACTTAGCTAATTCAGTTATGTTACGCTATAAGCAAGCATTAACAAAAGAAGATATCGTGATACCAGAAGGGCTTTATCCTGGAGAATATTTGGTAGATATTGGGCAAAAGTTGGTAGAGAAATTTGGGGATAAATTATTAACAATGCCGGATAGCGAACGTCATGAACTCGTTAAGGGTTTTGCAATAGAAGAAATGTTAGTGATAATTAAGCACGATTTAAAGGAGCTAGATATTGAACACGAGGTATTTTTCTCAGAAAAATCACTGCATGATAGTGGCAAGATTAATGAAGTTGTTCAGTTGCTGAACGTAATGGGGCTAATATATGAGGGGCAGTTACCCCCACCTAAAGGCAATGCAGATGAACCTTGGGATTCAAGAACTCAGAAATTGTTTAAATCTACTGCTTTTGGCGATAATCAAGATAGACCAATAGAAAAATCTGACGGTAGTTGGTCGTATTTTGCCTCTGATCTAGCTTATGCTAAGGATAAAATAGATCGTGGATTTGATCATCTAGTTTATGTTCTAGGTGCAGATCATTGTGGTTATGTAAAAAGAATTGAGGCGATAGTTAAAGCTCTTGGCGGAGATAAAGTTAAAGTTGATGTTAAAATTTGTCAATTAGTAAATTTCGTTGAGAACGGTATCACTGTAAAAATGTCAAAACGTAGAGGTAATTTTACTAGCGTGCGAGATGTAACAAATGAGGTAGGTAAGGACATAATAAGATTTATAATGCTAACTCGTAAAAATGATGTCACTCTTGACTTTGACCTAGTAAAAGTAAAAGAACAATCAAAAGATAATCCAGTGTTTTACGTACAATATGCTCACGTTAGAACTATGTCTATATTGGAAAAAGCTAAAGAATCTATGCCAGAAACATATAATAAATTCTTAGAAAAAGAGTATGATTTGTCTTTACTTTCTACTGAAGAAGAAATAGAAATAATTAAACTGCTTGCTTCATGGTCAAAAATTTTAGAGACTTCAGCGAAATATTTTGAACCTCACAGAATAGCTTTTTATTTGATTAATTTAGCATCAAAATTCCATACTTTATGGAATTTTGGCAAAGAGAATAATGATTATCGGTTTTTAATTGAAGATAATATAGAGCTAACTGTTGCCCGCCTTGCTTTAGCAAAATCTATTCAAAAAATTATAAAAGTTGGTTTTGATGTTATAGGGGTAACTCCTATGAATAAAATGTAGTATAACTAATCTGATTAGCATTATACTCTTCTGCTTTGAAGAATTGGCTCCTGCAAATACTTGCGGGGTATTCGCGTGCTCACGTAGCTCATCTACGCCTAGCACGCTCACCCCTTGTTTTACGTTCCAATTCTTCAAATCATTTGAGTATACACCAAATTCACAAACGTCATTGCGAGCGAACGTACGTGAGCGTGGCAATCCATGAAGCTTGTTATATGGATTGCATCAATGCTACTAAAGTAGCTCTGAGCCATGACGGCTGAGGTCTGTGTACTCCTCGCTAATATTGCCAGTTTACTATGGCTAAATGCTGATTGGGTTAGCTATACGTTATCTGATAAAGTTATTATAAAAATATGGTTAACCGCGTTTTGTTTCGAGTTCTTATTCTTCTCTCAATAGTTAGTGGTGTTACATATTTAGTGTATACTAACTATAACCAAGATAATGGTCAAATAGTAACAATTTACCATGATCAATTACCTACAAAAATTAAACCACAAGATAGTGGAGGGATAGTAATACCAAACGCCAATAATATAATTTATGAGAATTTACAACAAAAAAAGATTAGCAAGCCTATAATATTACAACCTGAACCGGAGAAGCCATTAAATATCACTAAACAAAAATCAGTACAAAGTGATGAAGATATTGACTCTATAGATACAATCTTACTTGGTATAATAGAAACTGATCAGGTTAAGTATGAGAAGCATAAACTAAGTAAAAATGAAGAAGGAACGGAAATAATTTTACCTAATACAATAAAAAATGAGTCTGTACAACAAGAGAATTTAGTAGAACAAATTCCTATTCCAGTTCAACAACCTAATTCAAATAAGGTAGGTTTAAATATAATAAAAGTTACTGAACCACGTCATAAGATCGATGATACACAGTTATTAAATAAGTCAAATCAAGGAGGGTATAAAATTCAGATAGCTTCGGTAAAATCTGAATCAGAAGCCAATCAAGAGGGAGAAAGGATCAAAAGAAAATATGCAAATATCCTTAATAATACGATGATAAATATCAAGAAGGTACAATCTGATAAAGGAAGTTTTTTTTATTTAGTCTTAGTAGGTAACTACCAAAACATGAGCCAAGCTAAAGCTATCTGTAAGAAACTCTCTGACAATCAGCAAGCTTGTATAATTACTAATCGTTGATACCTCAGTTTTGGATTAGAATTTTTAAATTCTAATCCAAAACTGGTAAAGCAATAAGGAAAAAAGCATTCTTGAAGCGGTTCTACGAATGCATTTTAACCTAATTTTTAGCTAATAATCTTATTTTTAATCTGAAAAATAAGATTATTACCCATTTTTATTATTTTAACAATCAGGCGATGAACCGCTTCTAGCCTGATTGTTTACATTATTATTCCAAAATTGGGGTTTCCAATGACGTTTGGGACTTTAGGAGGCTGACTTATTCTGGTTAGATATATCAAGGCTTGTGATATTTATCAATCATCCAATCTATAAATGTATTATCAACAGACTGCTTTTTTAGAGCATATTCATATACTTCTTTTATTAGAGCTGTAAGATTGGCAAATGAAAAGTTTAAGTTTTTTTCAATTAACA
>JAJIYL010000057.1 GCA_020881195.1 Rickettsia endosymbiont of Pseudomimeciton antennatum
AATTGTGGTAACTTCCATATGGGCCTCCTTATTGTTGTTTAGGATTCATTTCCTATCCTAGAAGATTAGCATTTGCTTCTCATTCTGTATATAGGGTAGGTCCATTCCATTATTTCTAATTACTTTCCTGGATTGCTTCGTTGCTACTAAAAGTAGCTTCTCCCAATGACGTGGAGTTTTGGATTACTTCGTTACCGCACAGCGATGACGAGCATTGGAAATGATGTTTAATAAAACTACCCATCGGGGAAATATGAATTATTAGAAGTCAACAATAACTATTTGGGTTAATTAATTGAGTTAATTATGAGTAAACCTGTTCAAGAAAACACCAGAATTATCCCTAATCGGCAGACCAGCCTTACAAAAGAACAAAAAGAAGCTGTTGGTTTACTATCAATAGGAACTTTCTTGGAATATTTTGACTTAATGTTGTATATCCATATGGCTGTACTTCTTAATGAGCTATTTTTTCCAAAAACTGATCCACATACTGCTTCTCTTCTTACAGCTGCTGCTTTTTGTTCAACTTATATACTAAGACCTTTTGGAGCTTTTATATTTGGTTGGATAGGTGATAATATTGGGAGAAAAACAACAGTGGTGATTACTACATCCATGATGTCTCTTTCTTGCATCGTAATGGCTAATTTGCCCACTTTTGCTCAAGTTGGTATTACTGCAGCTTGGTTAGTTACAATATGTCGTATCGTTCAAGGTATGACTTCTATGGGAGAAAAAGTAGGAGCAGAACTTTATTTAACTGAATATTTAAAACCTCCGGGACGACACGTTGCTGTAGCTATGATAAGTTTTAGTGCTGCTATTGGTACATTTGCTGCTTTGGGTATAGCCTGTCTCGTAACTTCTTATGGTCTAAATTGGCGGCTTGCGTTTTGGTTTGGTGCTGGTGTTGCAGTAGTTGGCTCTATTGCAAGAACAACACTTAGAGAAACGCCAGAATTTGCTGATGCAAAGCGTAGGTTAAACAATACTTTAAATCAGTTTAAGAATATTGGTACTAACATTGATGTCGATCAGTCAATGTATGATATATACAATGTTAAAGAAAAAATTAACTATAGAGCAATGATAAGTTTGCTACTGTTAAATTGTATGTGGCCAGTAGTGTTTTACTTTTCTTATGTGCAATGTGCTAATTTTCTAAAGTATTCTTTTAAATATACAGCTGAGCAAATTATCCAGAACAATTGCATTGTTTCAGCAGTTATGGTGGCTAATGTTTCACTCGTAGTATATTTAAGTACAAAGATACACCCTCTAATAATACTCAAGATAAAGTTGATCCTGTCTTCGATTATTTTACTTGCTTCTCCATTTTTATTAAATAATGCAACAACTGGGTCTGATGTATTGATTGTGCAATCTTTAATATTGTTTTTTGCATGCGATTCAGCACCGGCTAATGGAGTGTTTTTCAAATATTTTCCCGTTTTTAAACGCTTTACATATACTAGTGTTATATATGCTATATCAAGATCTCTTGTGTATCTTATTACTTCCGTTAGCCTTGTCTATTTAACTGACTATTTCAGTCATTGGGGGATACTTGTTATTATAATTCCAACAATTATCGGTTTTATTTATGGGTTATCGTATTTTATTAAACTAGAAAAAGAGTCAGGGAATTTCTTTGGTAAGAGGGCAAACACTGATTTTGTTGCAACAGCAAACTGATTAGTAGTTAAATGCTTATAACACAGGTTTATTAGTTCTTGCTCTATTTGAATCGTATCTAAATATATGCTCGTACGTATAAAAGCTTTTATAGTCTCCTCTGTTATCTTCCTACTTTTTTCGGGTGATTTTGCTACTAGGGTTTGTAAGTTGTGAATTCGGTCAAATAACTTAATCAATAAGACATCATATTTCTCTTGTTGAAGTAATATACTCAATGTTTCTGCCGCACTAATCTTTCCATAGGATTTTACCCTAGTCAAATCTACCACTTGGCTGGCAATTTGTTCACCAAAGACCATAGTAATCAGCTTTTCACTCAAATCCGTATCTTCAAGAGTATCATGCAGTAAACTAGTAATGATCATATCAGTTCTGTAATATTTTGGCATTTCTAATGCTGTATATTCAGCAACCATGTACGCTACCTCTATCGGATGCGAGTAATAAGGATCGCCGGATTGTCGCATTTGGCTACCATGATATTTTTTGGCGTAATAGATACCTTTTTTAACTAGATCAATATCTATCGGTATAGCTACTTGCTGGTTC
>JAJIYL010000058.1 GCA_020881195.1 Rickettsia endosymbiont of Pseudomimeciton antennatum
CTATTTTATTTTGAAAAGTTGGCAAAAGAGTGTGGCGATTTACCTATTGGTCATAGAAACTTGGCTACTTATTCCGAAGAAAACAATTATTCGAGTCAACTATGAGTGAATTAGTTCAAGAAAACACCAGAATTATCCCTAATCGGCAGACTAGCCTTACAAAACAACAAAGAGAAGCCGTAGGGTTACTATCAATTGGCACATTTCTAGAATTTTTTGATTTGATGCTATATGTCCATATGGCAGGGCTTCTTAATGAATTATTTTTTGAACCGTCTGATGCTAAAACAAGCTCTTTAATGATGGCATTTGCTTTTTGTTGTACATTTGTTTTCCGACCTATTGGGGCAGTAATATTCGGTTGGTTGGGTGATACTATAGGGCGTAAATCTACCGTGATCATCACAACTTTTATGATGGCTGCAACATGTCTGGTGATGGCTAATCTGCCTACTTATGCCCAGATAGGGGTTACAGCTACCTGGGTAGTGACCATCTGCCGGGCTTTACAAGGTATATCTTCTATGGGAGAGATGACCGGAGCCCAACTTTATTTAACGGAAATGATTAAGCCACCAGCTCAATATGCAAGTGTCGGATTGATGTGGGCTTTTGGTTCCCTAGGAAAGTTAGGTGCTTTAGGAGTTGCGTCGCTTGTAACTTCGCATGGATTTAATTGGCGTCTGGCATTTTGGTTTGGTGCAGCAGTGGCATTGGTTGGTTCTGTTGCTAGAACAACCTTGCGGGAAACGCCAGAATTTGCTGATGCCAACCGTCGAGTTAAGAAAGTTTTTGAAGAAACTAATACTGATATAGCTGGCTTAAAAAACCACCCCGTATTGCAAGAAAAAGTTAATAAAAAAACTATCATAGCTTTCTTTTTACTACAATGTGCTGGACCAGTAAGTTTTTATTTTGTTTACATATATTGTGGTAATATTTTAAAAACTAGTTTTGGTTATACAATGGCTGAGGTTATTCAACATAATTTTATGGTCTGTCTAGTGGAGTTCTTAACCTTATTAATATTATGTTATTTAAGTTTAAAAATATATCCATTATTAACTATAAAAATTGTACTTACCATATATTCTATTTTTATCATATTCTGTCCGTATTTATTGAATAATATTAATTCTCCTTATCAGTTATTTTTGATTCAATTCATTGTAATTTTATTTGAGGAATGCTTAGGAACAGCTGGTCCCATTTTTTATAAAAGCTTTCCGGTATTTACACGTTTTACCAGTGTTGGCATAGTACGTGCTGTATCTCGAGCTTTGATGTACGTCATTACCTCTTTTGGTTTTATCTACCTTGCTGACCATTTTGGTCATTGGGGATTATGGGTTGTTATGATTCCGATAATTATCGGTTTTGCCTACGGGCTATTTTATTTTGAAAAATTGGCAAAAGAGTGTGGCGATTTACCTATTGGTCATAGAAACTTGGCTACTTATTCCGAAGAAAACAATTATTCGAGTTAATTATGACTGAATTAGTTCAAGAAAACACCAGAATTGTCCCTACTAGTTTAACTAGAGAACAAAAAGAAGCTGTTGGTTTACTATCAATAGGCACCTTTTTGGAGTATTTTGATCTGATGCTATATGTCCATATGGCAGTTCTTCTAAATGAGCTATTTTTCCCAAAAACTGATCCTCATACTACAGCCATTTATTCAGCTACTGCTTTCTGTTCTACATTTTTTTTTAGACCGTTTGGAGCTTTAATATTCGGTTGGTTAGGCGATAATATAGGTCGTAAATCCACAGTTATCATCACAACTTTTATGATGTCTCTTTCTTGTATTATTATGGCTGTCATTCCAACTTATGCAGAAAAGGGAATAATTGCTACTGTATTAGTTACTTTTTGTCGTGTTATTCAAGGAATGGCATCTATGGGAGAAGCAATAGGAGCTGAGCTTTATTTAACTGAAACTACTTCTCCCCCTATCCAATATCCAGCAGTAGCATCAGTCTCAGCTTTTATTGCTTTAGGTATGATGACAGCGGTAGGTTTTGCTTCTTTGATAACTTCTAATGGTATAAATTGGCGATACGCTTTTTTTATAGGGGCAATAGTTGCGGTGATTGGTATAGCAGCAAGAACATCTTTAAGAGAAACACCAGAATTTGCCGATGCAAAACGTCGAATAAAATTGGCACTGGAAAAAGCTAGTCAAAATCCTGCTATAATAGAAAATAGCATTATCTGGAAAGAAAAAGCAAATAAAAAAACTGCTATTTCTTTATTTTTAATACAGTGTTCATGGCCTGCATGTTTTTATTTTGCTTATTTCTATTGTGGTAATATTCTTACAAATACTTTTGGTTACAGCTCTACACAAGTTATAAACCATAATTTTATTCTTTCAATAGTACAATTAATAAGTGTTTTATGGTTAATGTATTTAAGTTATCACATACACCCGTTAAAGATTGTTAAAACAAAATTAGTAATATTTTCCTTATTAACCTTAATTTGTCCATATTTATTAAATAATATTGGTAATACTCATAATTTGTTAATATTTCAATCAATTTTTATTATACTCATATCTTGTAGTGTTCCAGCCGTACCAATATTTTTTAAACATTTTCCAGTTTTCAAACGTTTTACTTATACTAGTGTTTCTTACGCTCTATCACGTGCTTTTATATATGTTGTTACTTCGTTTGGGTTTGTTTATATAACAAAGTATTTTGGACATTGGGGGGTACTTACTATTTTATTGCCAATAAATATAGGATTTGCCTTTGGATTACATCATTTTGAAAAATTAGAAAAGGAAGTATAGGATCATTTCCCATTGGAAAATCAGGAAGTTTCAGTGGTGAATCATCCTTTGTGTCGTTTCTGCAAAGCTTAATCATTTCTTTTTCTATATTTCTTATTCCAAGGTGTGCTGCAAGTGTCAAAAAGCATTCCATAGTTTCTTTTCTTATCTTCTTAATCTTTTCAGGAGATTTAGCACCAATAGTTTGCATATTATGCAGTCTGTCAAATAACTTAATCAATAATACATCATTTTTCTTTTGTTGAAATAATATACTCAATGTTTCTGCCGCACTAATCTTTCCATAGGATTTTACCCTAGTCAAATCTACCACTTGGCTGGCAATTTGTTCACCAAAGACCATAGAAATCAGCTTTTCACTCAAATCCGTATCTTCAAGAGTATCATGCAGTAAGCTGGTAATGATCATATCAGTTCTGTAATATTTTGGTATTTCTAGTGCTGTATATTCGGCAACCATGTACGCTACCTCTATCGGATGCGAGTAATAAGGATCGCCGGATTGTCGCATTTGGCTACCATGATATTTTTTGGCGTAATAGATACCTTTTTTAACTAGATCAATATCTATCGGTATAGCTACTTGCTGGTTC
>JAJIYL010000059.1 GCA_020881195.1 Rickettsia endosymbiont of Pseudomimeciton antennatum
CAAAAAAAGGGCTAGAACAAATAGTGATGAAAAAATATGAGGCTAAAATAAAAGAACACTCTCATGTTCAGAAAATCATCAAAATCGCTATGGCGTTTCGCGGTAAGGAAGTTGAACTGCAATATCAGATTGATGTGGTCTCTTAAGTCTATATAGGATTTTTAGTACCCCACACTTTTGTTAGATAGAAATAGTGAACTCTTACATATATTATTCAATTTGAGTCATTATTTCTACCTTCTAACAAAAGCGTGGGGTACTAATAAAAAATATACTTGCCCCAAAAACTATGGTATATATTACTTCTGGAGGTTTAAAATGCGTTTGCATTTTAAAGTTTAACGCGTTCTTGTAATTTAAAAAAGTATAACATTATGAGGGTTGTTATTCATTTTATTTGTTTCCTAGCAGGAGTATTAAAACCAACTGCTGATGAGAAAGAGTATAATAAAATCAATACACTACTAAATCATTATGATTATATATTACATGAAACTTCAGAATTTAATAAAAACTGGATTGGAACTGAGAGTGAACGTTGTAAAGATAGAAATAGAGATAGCTGTAGGTTTTATGAAGATAATGTTTCTAAATTAGAATATTTTACCGAGTTACAAAATAGGATTAATGCAGAAATACCACTGGTTATTGAGCAACATTTTTGTAAATGATTTTTTATGCTCTTTATCAGGGGATGTAACGGTTAAACTTTTTTTTTCCGAAAAGTTAGTAAGAAGGCTTAGAAAAGGGGTTATCCGTTACATCTATTTATAAGCAAAGGGGCAGTCATTCAAGTGCTATTCTCAACTTTTAACAAATCTGTGAGGTATGATAGGATTTGAATACGATAAATTTGTTGATATCGCTACAATGCTGATAACTCTAGCTTCTGAAGCCTATGAAACTTTCAAAGGTTCTGAAATGCCTCAAAAACGCAAAATGATAAAATTCGTATTTCAGAACTTTGAACTGAATGGCAAAAAACTTGAGAGCTCTCTACGTTTCCCGTTCGATATTTTTGAAAAAACGAAAACTCGTACGGAAGTGGTGGGCGGTAGTGGGTTCGAACCACCGACCTTTACGATGTCAACGTAACGCTCTAACCAACTGAGCTAACCGCCCCTATTTTTTTCTGATTTAATTTTATACTTAAAACAACAAAATATTCAAATATACACTAAAACTTTTGTAGTAACATGTCTAATATATAATAGCTTCAATTTCAAGTTTTATTTGCATTATTTTAAATATTCAGCTAGAATCTGCCATAAAATTATAAGTAAATGACCTTAAAATCTCAAGCTTTTGATATTAGCAATAATTTTGTAGTAGCACTGGATGGTCCAGCAGCATCAGGTAAAAGTACAATTGGACGAATGTTAGCACAAAAACTTAAGCTCACCTACTTTCAATCAGGTATTGTATATAGAAGTCTTGCTCTTTCTTGTATAAACCAAAAAATTGATCTTACTGACATAAATAGAATAATTGAATTATCTAAATCTACGGAATATATACAAAATTCAGAACTTGATAGTGAGGTTGTAGGTAATATAGCCTCAAAAGTTGCTGTTATACCGGAAGTAAGAAATAATCTGGGAACATATTTGGTAAAATTAATAAAAACAACTCCTAGAATTATAATGGAAGGCAGAGACATTGGAACAGTAGTGGCTCCTTCAGCTGATTTAAAGATTTTTATCAAAGCAGATATTGTTATTAGAGCGAAGAGGAGATATAAAGAACTGCAAGAAAAAGATGGAGAATATATCTTTGATGCAGTTCTAAAACAACTGGAAACAAGAGATAAAAGGGACATAGAGCGTGATATTGCTCCGTTAACTATCTCTCCAGGAACTTTAGAAATTGATACTTCTTATCTATTACCAGAAGAAGTGATTGATAAGATTATGGAGTTTATTTCAGTTAGGTAACATCAACATATTTTATGTGCTATAGGTTGTTTTATCTACATTTATTAACCATTCATAGTTAATTTAGTTGGATTTGATTACCAGCGAGATGCAAGTACCCCCTAGTTTTAGGGTAACATCTAAGCAACTCGCTTGAGCAAATTCAAATCAATTGACTATAATTTATTATGCTAGGTGGCACAACTAGTATTAGAGAATAATATGCAAAAAATTAAGAAAAAATTTGTTTCCCAACTTGCAGAAATTAGCCTTCAATCTCATGAAGATTTTGCACAAATGCTTGAAACCATAAGTACTAGTCATATAAAGGAAGGTACTGTTGTCAAAGGTCAAGTAGTAGGTATCGCTAAAGGAATTATCATAGTTGATGTTGGGTTAAAGAACGAAGGTAGAGTTCCCGTAGAAGAATTTGCTTTAGCTAGTAATCAACCTTTACCAGAAATTGGTGATATAGTTGATGTATATATTGAAAAAATTGAAGGTCGTAACGGTAGAACTATATTAAGTCGTGAAAAGGCTATTAGAGAAGAATCTTGGGGACATTTAGAAATTGCATGTGCTAAAAAACAGTTTGTTGATGGGATAATATTCGGGCGTGTTAAAGGTGGATTTACTGTTGACGTATCAGGGGTTGTTGCTTTCTTGCCTGGAAGTCAGGTAGATGTTAGACCAATAAAAGATGTTTCTTCATTAATGGGTATCAAGCAACTATTCCAAATTCTAAAGATGGATAAGAAACTTGGTAATATTGTAGTTTCTAGAAGAGCCATACTTGAGGAATCAAGATCTGAAGCTAGAGACGAAATGTTATCAAAAATTAAGGAAGGAGTAATATTAGATGGTACAGTAAAAAATATCACTGATTACGGTGCATTTATTGCTTTAGGTATTTCAGGTAATGTAGACGGTTTATTACACGTTACTGATATTTCATGGAGCAGAATAAATCACCCTTCAGAAGTTTTATCTCTAGATCAAAAAGTTAGGGTTATAGTTATAAAATTTAATGAAGAAACTAAGAGAATTTCACTTGGTATGAAGCAACTTGACCATAATCCATGGCAAAGTATAAAAGAAGAATTCCCGGTTGGTACAATAATGACTGGCAAAGTAACAAATATTGCTGATTATGGAGTATTTATTGAACTAAAAGATGGCATTGAAGGACTTGTTCATTCAAGCGAAATTAGTTGGGTAAAACTAAATCAACATCCTAAGAAGATGCTTACTATCGGTCAAGAAGTGCAATTTACAATTTTAGAAGTTGATACTGATAAACATAGAATATCCTTAAGTATTAAACAATGTCAAGATAACCCACTCATTGAGTTTGCCCATCGTCATCCAATAGGTAGTATAATTAAAGCACCAATACGAAATATCACTGACTTTGGTATGTTTGTAGCACTTGATGATAACATTGACGGCATGATTCATGAAACGGATATAAGCTGGGAAGGTAATGGTACTGAATTGTTAAAAACATATAAAAAGAATGATCAAATAGAATGTAAGGTTTTATCAATTGATATTGAAAAAGAACGTATAAGCTTAGGTATTAAACAATTAAGTGAAGAGATACAGCAAGATGAATTTGAGCTGTACAAAAAAAATATGGTCGTTACTTGCTCAGTTACTGCAGTTCAAGATGATAGAATAGAAGTTGCTTTAGACAATAAAATATCGGGCTTCATCAAGAAGGGTGATCTTTCTAGTGAGAAAACCGAACAAAAAACTGAGAGATTTGCTCCTAATGACAGAATTGATGCAAAAATTACCACCATTGATAAAGCATCTCGTAAAATTACTTTATCAATCAAAGCCCTTGAAATAGACAGGAGAGAAAAAGCTATCAAAGAATATGGCTCTGCTGATAGCGGAGCTAGTCTAGGAGACATACTTGGAGCTGCTCTTGACGATAGTAAAGATGATAAGATAAAATAATGTTGAGTATTAACAATGGGAAATGCATACTTGAAATGATTCTTCGTATGCATTTTAACTTTTTTATTTAACTAATGCAGGTTCTATGCCGCTTTAAACCTGATTGACTTATACCTAAATTCGATATAACTTGTTATATCGAATTTAGGTTATTATATATAAGAGATTTCTATGGATAGTTTAATAATTAAAGGTGGCATCCCCCTTGAAGGTAATATTAGCATTAGTGGAGCTAAAAATGCGGCATTACCGATTATGACAGCTGCACTGCTTACAGATAAACTTAGCATTAATAATATTCCAAAGCTTACCGATATTCTCACAATGAAAAAATTACTTGAGAATTTGGGTAGCGTTGTCACTGTAACTGATCATCAAGATCACTTGAGCATGGATATCGATAGCAGCAATATTAATAATTTTACTGCACCATATGATATAGTACGTAAAATGCGTGCTTCTATTTGGGTTCTTGGACCTTTACTTTCTAGGTTCTCTAAAGCTAAGGTTTCCTTACCTGGAGGATGTGCTATAGGTGCTCGGCAAGTAGATCTACATATAGCAGTTCTGCAAGCTATGGGAGCAAATATTGATGTTGATCATGGTTATATTAATGCTACAATCAAAGGTAGATTAAAAGCTGTACATTTTGTTTTTAAAAAAATATCTGTTGGAGCAACAATTAACGCCATAATGGCGGCTACTTTGGCTGAAGGAGAAACGATATTATTTAACTGTGCTAGAGAACCAGAAATTGTTGATCTATGCCATTGTCTTAATAAAATGGGTGCAGAAATAAATGGAATTGCCACAAGAGAAATAACAATTATTGGTAAATCCTCTTTAAAAAATACCAACTATTCAATCATGCCGGATCGTATTGAAGCTGGTACCTACATGATGGCTGCTGCCATTACTAAAGGCAATTTAAATATTTATGGAATTAACAGCAATATTGTTGAAAATATAGTATTAAAACTCATTGAAGCCGGCATAAAAGTTGAACCTATTGATAATGGTTTAAGAGTTTCTTATGTAGATAGATTAAATCCTGTAGATATCCATACAAGCCCATATCCAGGTTTTGCAACAGACTTTCAAGCTCAGTTTATGAGTCTTATGACTCTTTGTAACGGTTCTTCTACAATCACAGAAACTATTTTTGAGAACCGCTTTATGCATGTTCCTGAATTATGCCGAATGGGTGCAAATATAACAATTAAAGGGAATAGTGCCAGAGTACACGGCGTACCTTTTTTAACAGGAACCGAAATTATGGCAAGCGACCTAAGAGCATCAGTATCTCTAGTATTAGCTGGGCTTGCCGCAAATGATACAACAAAAATACATCGAATCTACCACTTAGACCGTGGATACCAAACATTGGAAAAAAAACTAATCAATTGTGGTGCAAATATAGTACGAGTTACAGGAGATAGTGTTTAAAAAACAGATAAGCAAGTCAATATGATCCAAAATATTCACCCATCAATAAAAAAGTTAAATATATCTGAAAAAGCTAAGGTGTATTTTAATAAGCTAGAGTTTTATGAAATTATTGAAGATCCCGTTGTTTTGAGTACTAAGGATAATCGGATTAATGAATATAGCGAGAATCGTTGGAGTTTTCGAGTTGATTACAATTTTAAACTATGTACAAAAAAAGATCTAAAAGCTTTTTATGAAGCTGTAATTGCTGCTAGGGCAAAAGATTTAACGACAAATCATCCTGGTGTAAAAATGATATTTTGTGCTTGGTATGATGATATGTCTGGTAATCTTTATTTCTCCTTAACCCAAAATCAGTGGGAAAATTACAATATTAATAAAGTAACTTCTATAGACAATATTATCCAAGATTTTATTGATGGTCCCGATAGAGGTGTAATTCCAATGGTTAGGTTAGAAACCGTTGATCCTAATGATCAATATGAGGACGATGATATGGGAAATTATGTTTTAAATGTTTGGTCTGTTATACTGGCTTAAGTTTTTTAATACGGAATAAAAAAATGACTAAGTCTCATCCATACGATTTCTATAAATGTAGGTGTCTAAACATAAGTGATGTTGTGGTAACATCAAGAATGCTTAGGCGAAGATTAAATTTATTAAAGAAATGGTCTGCAAGCTTTAAGGGTTTTTATCCTAATGAAGTATATAAAGGTGCATACTGGAACTTCAAGATACCGATTTTAGATAGTATCTTAGATAAAGATACAGCTTTTGAAACTAGAAGAGAATGTATACAATATTTAGTTGATGCTGTTTGTCATATGCTAATAACTAAAGTACACAATAATATAACAACTCCATCAAAAATTATGTGTCTAATTAGTATACCTAGAATGTTCGATAGTGAAGTAACAGTATTTGTTGATAAGGAATATTATGAAAATTTTTTTATTCGCAACTCAAAAGAACACAAACTGGTTTTAATTACAGACACGAATAGAAGCCTTATAAAAGAGTTTAATATTAAAATATCAGATACTGTAGTGCTACAGGAGCAAGGTTATATTGAAATTATTAACGATGAAGATACAAAATACCAAGGAGAATTATGGTCTATTGGGCAATTAGACTCTTGGTAAGTATACTCTTCTGCTTTGAAGAACTGTTTTTTGAAAATACCCGGGACTCGCACCACAGTTGTCGGAAGTTAGAAGAGGAAGCGGTTTTAGAGGTCATAATAGCAGTTTAAAAGTTGTGGAAAAATAACCGGCGTCATTGAGAGAAGGCGTGAGCCGATGAAGCAATCCACTATTCATTAGTTACTGTTAAGAATCTTTATCATTATCAGCAGTAGCGGGCTTAATTCTGCCAACCATTTCATCCAGTGATATTTGAAAATAGTCTGCTAGGGCTACGGCAACTGCACTACTAAGATTTTTTTTAGTATCATCTTCTTTTAAAAATAACGGAATAGTATCACTGCTAAATCCGATATTACTGCTTAATTGATTTGGAGTTGTGTTTATTTCATTTAATTTAGTTTTAATAAATGTTTTTAGGTTGCAACTGATATCATCCATAGTTATATGATAAAAGTGTAGCTTTTTTTCAGAAGAAATAGCATATTTATCTCTACCTATTACCTCATCTAAAGAGCATCGGAAATAGTTAGCAATTTTTAGTATAGATTTAAGTTCTGGATGAGATTTAATACCATTTATTAAATTGTTAACTGAAGAATATGATATACCGCTTTCTTTAGCAAATACTTTACGTTTTAAGTTACATTGCTTTAATTTATATTTTAAGAAATATTGTATTCTTTTAGAAAAAGTCATAAATAAAACACGAATTTAGTGTTATTTTTTCTTGACACCCAAAAATAATTATATTAAACTCCCTAAAATAGGATGAGACCAAAAAAAAAGAGGTCAGTAACTACTGACTAATTTTTTAAGACCAAAATATATATTTTGGTAGGTCTCAAACTATGCAATATTTAAACTTTAGCCTAGTTTATCAACAAAGCTAAGACTTAAATATTATACTAAACTAGTAAGTACTCAAAAGTTTCCAAGCCAAAAGTACTTACTAGCTAAATTAATCCAATAGCATTGCTATTAAATTACAACCATTATTGAGGTGTTAACTATGATCATACAAAAATTTCTTCAACTAGTCAAACTCTATTATTTTTGCAGTATTATAATGTAAAATCCGATTAGTATTACGCCGTCATTGCGAGAAGGCAAAGCCGACGAAGCAATTCAGGAAAATAGTTAGAAATGGATTGCTTCGACCATTACATGGTCTCGCAATGACGTATATACAACCCAAACATCATTAATAAAATAGGATTATGAAAGATAACCCACAACCCACTAATGTTCTTGAAGAGAATAGTAATGAAGTTACAGAACAAATAGAAGAATCACAAGACTTAGCTATTCTAGATTTGTCAATGCTAGAAAAAAAGAAGAAATATCACCATGATAGAAAAGAATTAGCCGAAAAAACATTAAAGAAAATAGCTGAACATTATAAACTAGAAAAACGAAAAGCAAAATTAATATCACGGGGATTGCAGTTAACAGCAAAGAATAATAATGTCGCTAATCGGCAATTTTTTAAGGAAATGTCAACAAATTTCCGGTATATTCATGGTCTTTCTCCTAGGCAAGCAATCTTAAATAGATTACAACCATTAACTAATCTGAGAGATCAAGAATGATATGAGATATAACTAACCCGACTAGCATTACGCCGTCTATTAGCGAGAAGGAACAAGGTCGACGAAGCAATTTCTAATCACTTTCTTGGATTGCTTAGTTGGCTCGCACCTCCTCGCTAATAGACGACGTAATGCTAATTGGGTTAGCTATATTTCTATACTCCATGATGTTCTATTATTTGCTTTTTTATCTCTGCAATAGCTTTAGCTGGATTTAAACCTTTCGGACAAGTCTTAGTACAGTTCATAATTGTATGGCAACGATATAGTTTAAACGGATCTTCCAAATCATCTAAACGCTCTCCAGTATACTCATCCCTAGAATCAACAATCCACCTATAAGCTTGTAGTAAAATCGCAGGTCCTAAATATTTATCACCATTCCACCAATAACTTGGGCAAGCAGTGGAGCAGCACGCACATAATATGCATTCATATAAACCATCTAACTTTTCTCTATCCTTAATGGACTGCAATCTTTCACTATTGGAAGGAGGAGGAGTGTCAGTTTTTAGCCAAGGTTCTATCGATTCATATTGAGCATAGAAATGTGACATATCTGGTACTAAATCTTTTACTACCTTCATATGTGGTAGGGGATATATCTTGATATCACCACAAATTTCTTCAATAGCCTTAATGCAGGCAAGGGTATTAGTTCCATCTATATTCATTGCACAACTACCACAAATCCCCTCACGACAAGAACGTCTGAAAGTCAAAGTAGAATCTATTTCATTTTTTATTTTAATTAAAGCATCTAGAACCATTGGACCTGTCTTGTTTATATCCAACTCATAAGTATCAATTCTAGGGTTTTCCTCAGAATCTGGATCGTATCTATATATCCTAATGTTACGTAGCTTACCTGCTTTCCCAGAATACTTATGTACCTTACCTTTACAGACTTTAGAATTAGGTGGTAATCTAAGTTCTGCCATGTCTACGCCCCATCTGCAAGTTTTTTATTTCTTTGATTTGGTTTCTTAATTTTTATAGTACCATTCTCATCATTTTTTGCTGGGAATAAATTTGCCTCCTCTGAATTCATAGACCTACCACTAAGCAAGTTTTTAATCTGTTGACCTGACAATGTTTCATGCTCAATTAATATTTTGGCTAATAGATGGAGTTCGCTAATATGCTCAGTTAGTATATTTTTTGCAAAATTATAGCCTTGTTCAATAATTTTTTTAACCTCTGCATCAATTAATTCTGCGGTATGTACAGAACTATGTCCAGCATTTTCACCGTTAGAATATCGATCTTCATTACTTGAACCATGATATACTGGTCCTATGACGTCACTTAGCCCCCAATTCGTTACCATAGCTCTAGCTATTTGAGTTGCAGCTTTAATGTCCGAAAAAGCACCAGAAGTAACTTTATCCCTACCAAAAATAAGCTCTTCTGCCACTCTACCAGCCATGAAAATAGCTACACTAGCTTCCATTTCTTCACGGGTTTCAGATAGACGATCATCTTCTGGTAAACGCTGAACCATACCAAGGGCTCTACCTCTTGGAATAATAGTTGCTTTATGGATAGGAGCAGAGGCTGGGCAATAAAGTCCAACTAAAGCATGCCCTCCCTCATGATAGGCAGTAAGCCATTTTTCTTTATCTGACATAACCATAGAACGCCTTTCCACGCCCATTAGTACCTTATCCCTTGCTTCTTCTAAATCAGCCATGTTGACTTCTTTCTGTCCTTTACGAGCAGCAATTAATGCCGATTCATTAACAAGATTAGCAAGTTCAGCCCCCGAGAACCTGGTAGTCCCTCTTGCTATTACTT
Source organism: Rickettsia endosymbiont of Pseudomimeciton antennatum (assembly GCA_020881195.1). Classification (GTDB taxonomy): domain Bacteria; phylum Pseudomonadota; class Alphaproteobacteria; order Rickettsiales; family Rickettsiaceae; genus Tisiphia. The sequence continues at coordinate 9,862 of JAJIYL010000059.1, forward strand.
TAGGATCAATATTTTTAGCACATTTTATTTTCTTCAAATGTACTTGTAAAATTTGGTCTCTACCATTAATATCTGGATGTGGTATATTAATTTGACGGTCAAATCTTCCAGGTCTTAATAAGGCGGTATCAAGTACATCAGGTCTGTTAGTTGCTGCAATAATAACTACTCCTTCATTATCCTCAAATCCATCCATTTCTACTAGCATCTGATTCAATGTTTGTTCACGTTCATCGTTGCCACCGCCCATACCAATACCCCTATGACGACCGACAGCATCTATTTCATCAATAAAGATTATACAAGGTGCATTACGCTTACCTTGTTCGAACATATCACGCACACGGCTTGCACCAACACCAACAAACATTTCAACAAAATCGGAGCCGGAAATACTAAAGAATGGGACATTTGCTTCACCAGCTATAGCTTTTGCCAAGAGAGTTTTACCTGTTCCAGGTGATCCTATTAATAAGCAGCCTTTGGGAATTTTACCACCAAGTTTCTGGAATTTACTTGGATCTCTAAGAAAATCAACAATTTCAGTTAATTCTTCTTTAGCTTCATCAATACCAGCAACATCTTTAAAAGTAACTTTCGGTCCTTTATCTGAAACTAGTTTAGCTTTAGATTTACCAAAGCCCATAGCTTTTCCACCACCCTGCATTTGACGCATGAAAAATACCCAGCCACCTATCAACAGAATCATTGGAAACCACGAAATGAATATGCTAAACAACAAATTCATTTTGGTATCAGGTGGCATTACTTCAATATGAACTCCATTGCTACTTAAGCGGTTTATTAAATCTGGATAATCAGCAGCATAAGTTGAAAAAGGAGACCCATCACTTAGAGTTCCATCGATTATTCTGCCTTGAATTTTAACAGTACTAATTGATTTTTCATCAATTCTATTTAAAAAATCTGAAAAGGCAATATTACTTTTTCCACCAATGAGACCATCATTTTGAAACACATGAAAAGCAAGCACCATTAAAACAAAAATCGATACCCAAATTAGAACATTCTTACTTTGATTACTCATCTATGACTCACCTAACAGAAATGCGTAAAACGCGATATAAAATTGGGAGAGAAAGAAACACCAAGCCCCTTACTCAAACCATTGCCATTATAATATGATATATGGGGTATGGCTATAACTTTTTCAAGTATCTTGACTACTGGTAGAGTAAATAAAATAGGGACATGATTATTAAAACTTGCCTTTTTCAGTATTGTTAAATCTAAATCTTGCCTTATTTTACTATAATCCTTTATCGTTAGATTACTTACTAAATAGTCTGAATTATCTGTAAGACTTCCTGCGAAATGGAATCTATCATCCCATACATCTACATTGTTAAGTTTAATATCCATCGGCAAACTCCTGCCAAATTCTCGGTAAATTATTAAATTATTATTAATTTTTTTTATTACACAACCATGTAGTGTTTTAATAAAATCCATTTTTTGTTGTAATAATAGCACTATCATGCTTATCCCGCTTGATCTACTACTGCGGTTTTTACCGCTAATAATGATAAGGACAAAACTGATTAACTGTAGTATTATCTCACTAGAAAATTCTGCAACCTTTAATAAATTTATAGTAGCAAAACCGAATTGATAAATTTTTACTGATTCTGCAATGCAAGCAATCAATTCAGGTTGCAATTTTTCTTCTACTAATTGGTTAATTGTAGATTGCTCGGAAATTATTTGATTTTTTACATATTCACCTTCTTGGGATAATTTTTTTCTAATAATATTTCGTTGGTATTTGTCGGATTTATTTGATTCATCTTCAAACCATTTTATATTATTGATAACTAAATATGTTACTAATCGTTGTTTTGGTATGTTAAACAATGGTCTCACTATTTTAACATTATTATACCAATTAATATGGCTGCCACTAAGTCCAAATATACTACTTTTTTTTTCTGATCTCAGACAATAATTCTCTATATAATCATCCAAATGATGGGCTGTTAAAATGGTCAATATATCTAATTTTCTACATAAATCAGTCATTAATTGATAACGACCGTCTCTTGCCCTTGCTTGTAAATTAGAAAAATTATTTTGGTGATCGAAGTGAAGCAGATGGTATTCATGTCCCAATTTATGGCTTAAATCCCGTACATACTCATGTTCCAACTTAGATTCTTTCCGCAAATGATGGTCTACTAACATCACAACTAGATTAATATTTTTATTAATACTATTAGTGCTGACCCATTTATGTGTTAACATTAAAAGGGCTATGGAATCAGAACCCCCAGAAACAGCTAAGGCAATAGACCTCATCTGAGGTCTATCACCAATTAACTTTTCTATATTCTGCTGAAATTGTTCATAAAGCATTATTTTTTGTCAGTAGATTTAGGAATTTCAGCTGAATTTTTTCTCAGAGATGAAATTCTTTTTTTATATTCCCGTTCTTTAGCAAAATAGTTTTGAGCTTCTTGTGAGATTTTTTTATATAATTCACGTTTATGGTTGTTAATTTTAGCAACTTCTATTCGATATTTTTTTATTTCTTCTCTCAATTCTGCTGAGATTCCTGCAGCATAAGAACTGAACTCATCAATAATTTTTTGTAATTCATTATCGTTATTAACAGTAGTTTTATTGACGTTTGATGTTGTGGGTGACGTAGCGTTCGCTATACTATTTGAACTTAGTAACAGCAGACCTACTATAGTAATAATTAATCTCTTTCTTTTTATCATTTATACACTCCTAAAATATTTTTTATAACTTTTAAAATTTAATTGCTAAATATGAAAACTAGCAAAGTAAATATACATTATTATCTTTCTTAACACTAATCATTATATTGATATACCAAAAGAATTAATCTATTTTGTTTGACTTTTCTTATATAAGTCTATATAAGTGCACTGATTATATAATGATAATAAAACAGTATGGATAAGGTGAAAGATAATAGTTATTTCTCAGACATAAGAAGAATAATTTGGCCAATTGAAGGGCATGAAAATAAGAAATTTTTGCCTATGGCGGCTATGATGTTTTGCATTTTGCTCAACTACTCTACTCTTAGATCGATAAAAGATGGATTTGTGGTAACAGCTATTGGTCCTGAATCGATAAGTTTTGTAAAAACCTATGTCGTTTTACCAATGGCAATACTATTTATGGTTGCTTACGTAAAGCTTTGTGACTTTTTAAAACAAGAAAATGTTTTTTACACTGTGACCAGCTTCTTTCTGGCATATTTTGTATTATTTACTTTCGTATTATACCCATATCCAGAGTTGGTGCATCCTAATCCTGAAACAATTGAGTCATTAAGTAATGCATATCCCAATTTTAAGTGGTTTATTAGGGTAGTTGGTAAGTGGAGTTTTGCCATCTTTTATGCTATATCAGAACTTTGGGGAAGTATGATGCTTAGCTTATTATTTTGGCAATTTGCTAACCAAATTACTAAGACTGAAGAGGCAAAACGCTTTTATTCTATGTTTGGCATGCTAGCAAATTTATCTTTACCAGTTGCTGCATTAATACTTGGCTATTTTTTAAGCAAAGAAACTCAAATAGTTGCAGAACATCTGAAATATACTCCACTATTTGTTATTATGATGAGTAGTGCTGTAGTTATCATGTTATTGTATAGATGGATGAATCAGCATGTTTTAACCGATCCTACTTTATATGACCCAACAAGTAAAACAAACAAGAAAAGCAAGGTTAAGCTATCTCTTATAGAAAGCTTTAAAATGATTTTTAGCTCAAAATATTTAGGGCTTCTTGCCTTACTAATTATATCTTATAGTGTGTCAGTAAATCTTGTAGAAGGTGTATGGAAGTCAAAGATTCAGCAACTATATCCAAGCAAAGAAGACTATACCATGTATATGGGACAATTTCAGGCTTGGCAAGGTGTGACAGCTATATTATTTATGATTGTTGGTTCTAACATTTTAAGAAGGGTTTCTTGGTTTACTGCTGCGATGATTACTCCTATGATGATGTTAATTACTGGAATTGCTTTTTTTGCCTTTATCTTCTTTGATAGTACTATTGCGATGTACGTTACTGGTCTATTCGCTTCTGGACCTTTGGCAGCAGCAGTGATGATTGGGATGATTCAAAATATTTTAAGCAAGGCAACAAAATATTCACTATTTGATGCTACCAAGAATATGGCATATATCCCTATTGATAAAGATCTTAGAACAAAAGGTCAAGCAGCAGTAGAAGTTATAGGTGGTAGGTTTGGTAAATCTGGTGGTGGCTTTATCCAGTCAACATTCTTTATCTTACTTCCTTCTTTTACCTTTGTTGAAGCTACACCTTATTTTGCTGGTGTGTTTTTTGTTATCGTAATATTGTGGCTATATGTGATTAAATCACTCAATAAGGAATATCAAGCTCAGCTATCTGATAAATTGTAAGTCTAAAAACGTCATTGCAAGGAGCGGCGACGCGGCAATCCAAACGAAATCATCCATTAAAGAGAGATGTTTACAAAACCTATGCAAAAAATAATTGACTTACATAATATTAAAATTGGCAATGCTCTACCATTTATTTTGATTGCTGGACCTTGCCAAATAGAAACTCTAGATCATGCACTATTTATGGCAGACAAGCTTGTGACTCTTACTGCTAAACTTAATATACCATTTATTTATAAATCATCATTTGATAAAGCCAATAGAACTTCAGCTAATAGTATCCGTGGTAGTGGGCTTGACAAAGGGCTGGAAATTCTGTATAAGGTAAAATCAGCCTTTAATTGTCATATTCTTACTGATGTTCATACAGAGACTCAATGTGCTAGGGTTGCTGAAATTGTTGATATAATCCAAATTCCCGCTTTCTTATGTAGACAAACAGACTTACTGCATGCTGCAGCGGTGACTAATAAGGTTGTTAATGTGAAAAAAGGGCAGTTTCTTGCTCCTTGGGATATGAAGAATGTCTATGCTAAGCTGGAAAGCTTTGGGGCAAGAAATATCATGCTTACCGAGCGGGGAGCATGTTTTGGTTACAACACATTAGTATCAGATATGCGTAGTTTACCAATTATGGCAGAAACTGGTACTCCAGTAATTTTTGATGCGACCCATTCAGTTCAGCAGCCAGGTGGGATAGGTAATAGTAGTGGTGGTGAGAGAAAATATGTTGAAATATTGGCAAGAGCGGCTGTTAGTGTTGGAGTAGCCGGTATTTTTATGGAAGTTCATCAAGATCCAGATAATGCACCAAGTGACGGACCTTGTATGATCAAGCTACATGATCTAGAACCTATATTATCTAGGTTGAAGAGATATGATGATATAACTAAAACAATATCCGGATAGCTAGTCCAAGTCAGATAGTGTAAACAAGATCTGTTGTTGAATCATAAGAATCTATTAAACTCGTATTACCTAATAACGATGAACTTTGTGAGGGTCGTTCTTGCAAGAGGGGATGTTGTGTGGATATGTCTATTTCTTCTATAATTATACATAATTGCTGCTGTATTTCTTTTAATTTTTGTGTAATAGACTGCAGTTTCTTGTCTAGTACTCCCCCACCTTGCAACTGTGTTTGTGTACTCTTATGCTTTGAAGAATATGTTTTCGGGAAAATGGGAGAGGTATCGTTCTTCTCTAGCCATTGCCATACACTATCTTCTTGTACCTGATCTTCTTGATAATCCTCATTTGGTAATTTTTTTACAGTTTTTAATGCATTTCTCCCTAATAGTTCAGTTATATCTTTTTGTAAGCTAGGTTTTATCTTGTTGTTTTGGAACAACTCGAGTATCAATAAACAATTATTCTTTTTTAAGGCTTCTACTAGACATTGTACACCTTTATTGCCTATTTTATTATGATACAAATCTATTCTCTTTATAGAATTATTGCCCTGTAAGAGTTTTGCTATTGACATAGCACCCTTATTACCTATCTGGTTGTAATCCAAGTTTATGAATTCTACAGTATTGTTTTGTAATAAGGCTTGTACTAGTAATTCAACGTCCTTATCGCCAATCTTATTGCGAAACAAATCTATTGTTTTAATACTTCTTCCTGCTTTCAGGGCTATAATAATTTCGTTGAGTTTATTCATAAAACTTTCCTTATAAAAATTTAACAAATGTAGGATTGAGCTAAATATATTCAAGCCAAACATTCTATATAAGACAATAAAGTGTTTTTTTGTGAAAATATTAATGATATACAAAATACAAGCCGCCATCTATTAGCGAGGAGCCACTTTGTAACGCATTGTCATTGCGAGGAGCGAGTTAGGTCGACGAAGCAATCCACATTTTGAATGCCATGCGTAATTTATTTGATAATATGCTTAGTGGTTCTTAGCAAATATGCTAGAATAATAAAATTAAGTAACTTATTAAATTGCATTTTTATGTTTCAAACATTAACTCAAAATCTGACAAAAATCTTTGATCGTATCAAAAAAAGCGGTACTTTATCGGAAGCCCAAATAAACGATACTATGCGTGACATTAGGATTGCCCTTCTTGAGGCAGATGTTGCACTGCCGGTAGTTAAGGACTTTATTGCTGAAGTAAAATTAAAAGCTATGGGGCAAGAAGTCATAAAATCAGTCTCTCCAGGGCAGATGATAGTAAAAATTATCCATAATGAGTTAATTAATATATTATCCTGTTCTCCAGACGAGAGTATCTTACAACTTAAATCCACACCACCGGTAAATATTTTAATGGTTGGGCTGCAAGGTAGTGGTAAGACTACCGCCAGTGCCAAATTAGCACTTAGGCTAAAAAGTCAGAATAAAAAGGTACTTTTAGTTTCTCTTGATACTTATCGTCCTGCTGCTCAGGAACAATTAACTATCCTTGGTAAATCGATAGAGGTAGATTGTTTAACTATTATCCCAAACCATACTCCTATCGATATTGTTAACAGAGCTTTACGCGAATCGAAATTAGCCGCCTACGATGTCGTTATTTATGATACTGCAGGTAGATTGCAAATCGATGATCAAATGATGCAAGAAGCGGCAAATATAAAAAATTTAGTAGAACCAAAAGAGATAATTTTGGTGGTTGATGCAATGACCGGACAAGATTCTGTGCTTATAGCTAGCAATTTTGATCAGCAATTAGCCATTACTGGCGTAATTTTATCCCGTATTGATGGTGATGCTAAAGGTGGAGCGGCTTTAAGCATTAAGCATGTTACCAAGAAACCTATTAAGTTTTTAAGTACTGGCGAGAAATTGACAGATTTAGAACTATTTGATCCAGAACGCATTGCCTCGAGAATATTAGATATGGGAGATATTATCTCCTTTGTTGAAAAAGCAACCAGCCTAATAGATCAGCAAGAGGCAGAAAAAGCAGCTGCTAGATTAAAAAAAGGTAAATTTGACTTGGAAGATTACCTAACGCAAATGAGGAGTATAAAAAAATTAGGTGGATTTGCTAGTATGATAAATATGTTACCTGGCATTAATAAAATTATCGATAAGGTCGATCAATCGAAATTAAGCAGCAAATTAATAGACCACCAAGAAGCAATAATTTTATCGATGACCAAAAAAGAACGCAGAAAACCAGATTTGCTAAATGCTTCACGTCGAAAACGTATCGCCGAAGGTTCAGGAACATCAGTCCAAAAAGTCAATAATCTATTGAAACAATTTAAGCAAATAAGCGATCTCATGAAAAAGGCAAGCAATATGAATCCCAAAAGCCTAATGCGTAGCGGTCTAGGTAATTTATTTAAACCATAGGTATCAACTTAAGAAAACAATAATTGAAAAATCGTCATTGCGAGCGAACGTACGTGAGCGTGGCAATCCATGAAGCTTGTTATATGGATTGTTTCGTTGGTCTTGCGACCTCCTCGCAATGACATAGATGTTTAGCTATACTGTTTCAAATATAACACAAATAATAGAGAATTATAAAAAAAATAGTCTAAGTAGCTTGTAATTAATGATTTTTACATATATAGTACCTGCGTGTTTAGATATTCTAAAAAGGTTCTATATAGAATAGGTTGATGTTATACCTGCTTCAGTACAGGACCTAGATTCCCGCCCGCGGGAATGGCATTAACGTTTTAGGGCTGACTGCTCCAAAAAACTGATTTAGAAAATGAAATTAACTTAAATAGGAAAAAATTATGGATAAAAAAAGTAAAAAAAGCAATTTTTTGAGAAATTTGCTGGCTACTGCTTCTATCGCCTCAGTGATAGTTGGCGGAAGTAGTGCAGCGTTTGGTGTTGCTAGTGTATCTAGGATTGATGGTGCTCACCTCGGTACAGTTGGTGAGTGGCAGCAAGGTGGAGCTCGTGCGGCTCCAGTAGTAGGGGGTACCATCTTTCTTGGTGGGGCTCACGATCTGGGATTTGATAATGATATAGGTAACCTCGGTACATTAAACATTTTTGGAAATGATGGGCAAACGGTTACAGTAACGCAGAATAACCAACTCGTAAATGTTATAAGTCTGGTTAATGTTCTTACACAAGCTGCTGCAGACGCTGCAAATAATGGGGCAGGTGTAGTTGCTGGAGCAGCTGCAGATGCAAAAATAAATTTCGCGATTAATGGTGCTGGTACTGTTATGGAATTTGGTGCTATTGTTGGTGGTGTTGGTACTGGGGATTTAACTGCACTAGGTAACATTACTTTTAATGATGCTACTGCGAAAATGATAATTAGTTCTCGAGATGGTCAGCATATAAGGGGGAACATTGCTGCTACTGCTGCTGGTAAGGGTCTCATTGAAGTAAATACAACTAATCTAGTTTTTGATGGAACTATCGGTGCTAATGTTAACAGAATTGTACAATTAAAACTTAATAATGACACAAGTGCTACTTTAACTCGGAATGCATTTTTTGGAAACATTGAACTTGGTGATGAATCAATATTGACTGTTGGGAATGGTGCTAATCTAACTGGTGACGATATTAAGGGAACTGCTGGCAATAATGGTACTTTAACTTTTGCAGGAGGCTCTACTGTTATTACAGAAGTTGGGAGTGCGAATGCATTAGCGAGAATTAACATTGGTGGTATAGTAAACTTCCAGGGTAAAGCTGGTCTTCTTATTCCTAGTAAGATCAAAGCTCAGGAAATTTCATTAACTACTGGTAATTCCAAGATGACACTCTCTACTCAAGCTCAAGGTGTTGAAGGTGATATTACAACTACAACTGGAGGTCAAGGTACTTTGCACTTCCATGGTAACTTTGCTCATACTGTTACTGGTAATGTTGGTGTTAGTGGTCGTGAATTAGGATTGATCCAATTTGAGGCTGGTGGTGCTAATATTAGACAAATTACTGGTCAAGTGTTTACTCGTAACATTACTTCAGATGGTGGTACAATCACTTTTGGGAATAATGTTCACGTAAATGATGCTACAAATCTAGAAACTGCTCCAACAACCATAAATATTGGAGAGAATAGGATTGCAGATCTTGGTAGAGTAAATTTCAATAGTCAGCCTAGCATAATCAATGTTGGAGGCAATGCAAATGGAGGAACACTTGCTGGAACATTTGAGAATACTGGTGCTATTGTAGCAGGGGAAATACACTTTAAAGGTACCGGTGTCGGTATATTTAATGGTACGGCAACTAAATTGGCTTTGATTGACACTAAAGGTCTTTTGAAATTTTCAGGTGGTACTAATAGTGTCACTCAAATAAAAGCAATAGCAGCTGGAGGACATTTTGAATTTGCTGACAAGTATAAATTGACCGGTAATATTGATGGTGATGCTGCTGCTATTGGTGGGGCTGCTATTCCAAATTTAGATTTCAAAGGTGATGCTGAAATTATTGGTAACATTGGTAGTACTGATATAGTTGGTAATATCATTATCGTGAAGGGTCATAAACTAACGGTAAATGGTGCTACAATCAAGGCTACTAATATATTTGATAAAGCTGGTCAAGGAACATTAGCTTTAATTACAAATGATAATGTAGCCATTACATCTCAAATAAGTGTACTTGGTGGTGGTACTATTGATGCAACTGGAATGACTGCTACTAAAAACTTAACTATTGCTGGTAATATTGGAACTGATCCTGCTAATGGCGGTCATGCTTTAGAAAAAATGTTACTGAAAGGGCAGAATCTTGCCTTAGCACCGGGAAATTATGCTAATATTGCTGGAATTGATTTTGATAAAAAAACATCGACAGTAAACTTTAATAATGCTAACGTTAATTATGCTTTGGGAAATTTGACCGGTGCAGAGAATGTTACACTTAACATTGACCGTGATTTCACATTATATAATACAAAAACTAAGGATAAATTAAAGGAAACTAAATTTTTATTAGATAATACTTTAACTCTTGGTAAAGATAATGATATTACTACTGGGATAACAGCTTATGAGGATAATAAAGGTACTTTAGTTTTTGCTGGGGATTCTGCTCTGAGAGGTCCGATAGGAACAACCAATAAAAAACTTAAAGCGATTACAGTAAGGGATAATGTTACGGCAACTACATCTGGTCCAGCTTTTGTTCACGGAGATGTAACCTTGGAGGGTGAAAAATCTGTATTAATTATAGACAATAACTATATTGTTAGTAAATTTGTTGGTGGTGCTGCTGATGGTGCTGGAACACTGAGATTTGTTAATAAAGATCCTGTAAGATTAGAAACAAAATATAAGCGTCCTATTACTAATCCTGCTACTCCTCGTGTTGATGCGATAGAGACCTTAGAGTTAACTGATGGTGATGTTCAATTATCGGCTCCAGATGGTTTAGAATTCAAAAAAATTGTTTTCACTAGTGTGGCTCCGGCTGCGGCTCCTGCAACTGTGGCTCCAGTTACTACTGCTGCTGTTCCAACTAATGCTGCGACAGTTGCAACCGGTGTGGTAACTCCAACTGCTCCGGCAACTCCAACTGTGGTCACTGCAACTGCTCCAACCTTATTTTTAGATAGGGGGTTTTCTGGGATAAATGTTGACAGTAATTTTGATACTACCACTGGCACAATGCCTATAATTCAGTTGATAGCACAAGGAGATAATGATATTGATAAAGTTAACTATGTTGGTAAAGATAAAGATCATTTGGTTAACATAAAATTAGAGGATAAATTAATAGTTGGTACTAAGAAGTTCTTTGCTACTGTAACAACTACAGATGATGGTAAAGGTGATGTTGTCTTTAGTGATGAAGCCGATAAGGTCTATGGTTTAGGTTCTGAAAAACTTAAATTAGGTGCTGTGCATTTATCCACAGATGTCGAAAACTTTGGTGATACCTATGCTAAAGAGGTTGTTGTTTATGCAGGTAAGACTTATACAGCTAGTGGAATAATATCTGGTGGTGAACTACGGCTTGGTGATAGTGCTGCTACTGCTGCTGTTAAGGCTAATAATATTATTAATGTTATTAACATTATTAATAGTAAGGCTGCTAATGTTACTGGTGGTGCAACTGCTGTCTTTAATGATGGTGTTACCTTATTAGATGATGTGACTAGTGTAGGAGCAGATAATGAACTTAATTTTGCAGGTAATGCTGTAATTAAGGGTAAGATTGGTGTGTCTGGCAATGCATTTTCTGGAATGGTTACATTTACTGGTGCTAAGGACCGTACTGCAACCTTGTATAGTGATATGTATGTAAAAGATGTTGACTTTGGTGCTGAAACTCTTAAAGTTGCTGCTAATCTTACAATTGGTGGTGTTTCACATGTCAATGAAACTATTGCTCTTGACTCTAATCAGTTAATCTTAAAAAATACCGGAACTTGGGGAACTAATACTAATATTAGTACTACATTAACTCGCTCTGGCACACTTGGTAACATTGCACTTAATGATGCTATTGCTGTGGCTGGTAATGTACCAATTACCGTTAAAATAACTGACCATGCTTCCTTAAAAGATCATCGTAGTAAAAAATATACATTTATATCTGGTTATAATCACTTAGCTATGGCAGACGGTAGTGTCAATATAGACAAGATAATAGGAGATGTTGAAACAAATCAAGCTTATAGTGAATGGAAGTTGACAGTTGAAGGTAGTGACTTAATGCTTACACGTATATGTGATGAGGTTAAGGGTGTTAAAAAGGACTTGGATGGTATTGGTGATAATATCGATCAACAAAATGCTAAGATGCTTGCTGAGATACAAGGTGGTGATGCAGCAAAATATCTAGATGATATAAATCTTATAGATGAAGCACAAGGTGGTAAAGCTAAACGTGCTGCTTCACTCCAAAGGTTGACGAATACTGAAAGTGCACAAGTAACAGAAACAATTGGTAACACTGTTGGTCATGTCACTAATATAGTGAACAGCAGATTGTTTAATGTAACTGGACAATCAGCTGTTGTTGCTGCTGGGTCTGATGATGGTAGTACATCAATGGGTGCATGGGTTATGCCATATTATAGCCAAGCTGTTCAGAAGAACAAAGGTGGTTCTGTTGGTTATGCAGTAAAATCTGGTGGTGGAGTCTTTGGTTTCGATGCTTTAGCTAATGAGAATCTAACAATCGGTGCTGCTGTTAGTATCATTAAGAGTAATATGAAATTCAAAGGTTACAAAGCCGGAGAAAAAACTGCTATTGATACCTTGATGCTGTCTATTTATGGATCACAACAACTTGCTAAAGATTTCTTTGTACAAGCTGTAGCTTCTTTTGGTTCAAGTAAAGTTAAAAATACTGATCCTAGAATAGTTTCTGTTAATACTAATGCTAGTGGTCTGCAAACTGCTAAAGCTAGTTACAATTCTATGTCTTACGGTGGAGAGCTATTATTTGGTTACAATGCTAAAGTAGATGACTCAGTGTTAGTAACTCCGATGGCTGGAATTCGTTATACAAGATTTAACGGTGAAGGTTATAAGGAAACTGGTACAACCAGTCAAAATAAGGATATTCGTCAGAAGGCAAGCAATAGAGTTGAAGCTATCGTCGGGGCTAGAGTTGCAACTACTGTAGATACTAGTGGTATTACAGTGACTCCTGAAGTACATGCTTTTGTTTCACAAAAGTTAAGTGGTAAGTCAGGAAAAGTTGATGCTAGATTAGATGGTATGACTTCTCCGTTTACTACTAGACCTGACAAAGGTGCCAAGACGTCATTTAATGTTGGTGTAGGTGTTAGTGCTAAAGCCGGTGTTATGGAGTATGGAGTTGGTTATGATGCACATTTAGCTAATAAATATGTTGGTCACCAAGGTACTTTGAAAGTTCGTGTAAACTTCTAAACTAATCTTGTAAGTTTAGTTATTTATTACTGCAAAAGGGCTTTCTTTTCCAAAAGGAAGCCCTTTTTGTGGTGAAGCAAAGCCCTTCTTGGTCACTTTTTGGATTGCTTCGTCGCCGCAAAGCAGCTCTGAGCCATGACGTTTTTATGCTGTTGTAATACTTATAGAAGAAAAAATGTAAGGTACTATGGGTGAAATGATAAGTTTAACTAGTATAAATTAGGGTTGTTATGAGTAGAATATTAACTAAGAGCTTTAATTTAGAGTTAGGGAAGACAAGAAGTAATGGCTCTTTTGTCAAGCTAGATATCAATGCTACGCAAAAAAGCTCTAATAATAGCTCGGTTAAGGACTATATTCTACTCATGAAACCAAGAGTTATGGCACTTGTGGTATTTACCAGCTTCTCTGGTCTATGGCTTGCTCCAGGCGTAATTCATCCATTTATAGCGTGCATTGCTATGCTCTGTATTACACTTGGAGCCGGTAGTAGTGCAGCTATTAACATGTGGTATGATAGGGATATTGATGCCATAATGAAGCGTACACAAAATAGACCTTTAGTTACCGGAGTTATAGAACCACAGGACGCTTTAGCTTTTGGCGTGGTTGTTGCCTTCTTCTCAGTTTTTTTGATGGGACTTTGTGTTAATCTGCTATCTGCTTTATTGTTATTAATAACCATATTATATTATGTCTTCATTTATACTATGTGGTTAAAACGTTCAACTATGCAAAATATAGTTATTGGTGGGGTGGCAGGTGCACTACCGCCTATGATCGGTTGGGCAACCGTAACTAACGGTGTTTCCCTTGGCTCTTTTTCTTTATTTATGATTATTTTAACCTGGACACCGCCACATTCTTGGGTATTGGCAATTTTTCGCTCAGAAGATTACAAAAATTGTGGCGTTCCGATGATGCCGGTAGTAAAGGGAAACTATTATACTAAGAAACAAATTCTTACCTATAGTATAATTATGTTTATTACTACATTTATGCCATTTTTCTTAGGAATAAGTAATCATGTATATTTGGTTACTGCATTTATATTAGGTCTAATTTTTCTATATTATGCTGTTTCTCTGTTCAGTGATAAAGATAACAAACAGGCTAAGAAACTATTTGCCTATTCAATATTTTATCTTTTTAGCATTTTTCTAACATTGGATTTCTTTCGGAACTATAGCTAACCTGACGCTACTAGTGAGGAGGATTAAGCCAAGAAGCAATCTATTTCTAATGAATAATGGATTGCTTCGCTCACATATGTTCGCTCGCAATGACGGGAGTGCTACGTAGGTGAGTTAATTATTTTCATAAAATTTATTATTTTTTACATTCTAATACTTAGTGTTTTATAATTTGTCTGCTATAGTATAGCCAATAAAGAAATTGATATAATTTGTAAGAAAATATCTAGGTGGGATTAGTGGTCAGGTATTTATTTGTTATACTGTTATTAGTTGTTAATTTTAATAGTTATGCAATAGAAACTATAGTTATAGAGCGTGGACATGTTGATCCAATGCCGATAGCTATTAATAAATTTGATGCAGATGATAGTAGGAATAGTGTAATTGGTGCCGATATAATTAGTGTAATATCTAGTGACTTAAAGAGTTCTGGCATGTTTCGCCCGATTTCTACGGCTTCTTTTATAGAACAAGCTTTAGGAACAAAACATAAGCCTCTTTTTGCTGCTTGGCGACAAATTAATGCTAATCTGCTAATTAATGGTGAGGTTGTCAAGCTATCTTCTGGTAAGCTAAAAGTTAGTTTTATATTATGGGATGTAAGTTTAGAAAAAGATCTTATAGGTGAGGTGTTTGAGGTACCAGCACATTTATGGCGTAGGGTAGCACATAAAATAGCTGATAAAATTTACGAGAAAATTACCGGAGATTCAGGTTATTTTGATACGAGAATAGTATATGTGTCAGAAAGTGGACCTTATCTAAACCGGGTAAAGAAAATAGCTATGATGGATTATGATGGTGCTAATCACAAATATCTGTCAGACGGTAAAAATCTAGTTCTTACTCCAAGATTTTCGCCGCAAGCAGATAAAATTATGTATTTATCGTATGCACGAAAGCAAAAACCACATGTTTACATTCGTGATCTTAAAACAGGTAAAGAAAAATTGGTTGGTAATTTCCCTGGTATGTCCTTTGCCCCAAGATTTTCACCCCAGGGGGACAAGGCTATAATGTCAATAGCACGAAATGGAGCTACCCATATTTTTGAAATTGATTTGAATAGCATGGCAACTAGGCAGTTGACCAATGGTATTGGTATTAATACTTCCCCTAGCTATTCACCGGATGGTAGTAAAATAGTTTTTAATTCTGATCGAAGTGGATCAAGGCAATTATATATCATGAATTCTGATGGTTCAAATGTTGAACGTATCAGTTTTGGCGAGGGACGTTATGCTGCACCAAGTTGGTCACCTAGAGGAGATTATATAGCCTTTACTAAAATCTCTACAGGAGAAGGTTTTACCATTGGGGTGATGAAAGCTCTTGCTTATGGTGATAATAATAGTGAAAGAATTATAACTAGTGGGTATCTAGTTGAAAGCCCGTGTTGGTCACCCAATGGTAGGATAATTATGTTTGCTAAAGGTTGGCCTCCTAGAAACAAAATAGCCGGGAGAAATCGTATATATTCCATTGACTTAACCGGTTATAATGAGAGAGAGATTCTCACTCCTCAAGATGCTTCTGATCCAGAATGGTCAAAAATGTTAAATTAACACCATTGCCGGTATAGCTCAGTTGGCAGAGCGACGTATTCGTAACGCGTAGGTCGGGGGTTCGACTCCCTCTATCGGCACCATTATTCGATTTTGGTACATTTTACGAACGTATCAAACGGTGGACGTAGCTTAAAGTTTAGCTTCCCGGCTTTTATTTCTAGGTTAACAAATACTAAATTTATCAATTTATGTTTTCCTTCGATAGTGGAACCTTTGGAGGCTTCTGCTGCTCCGGAAGCCAGCTCTACTAAGTTGATTAGACATTCTGAAAATTTATCATCGGCATTGTCGTGACTTGCTATTTCGTTGACAATATCCTCACGTTTTTTTGTTATGGCACTGTTAACAAAATAATTTAGCAAGAGCCAATGCGATAAGGCTGAGGAAGGTGGAGTCAAGCTTATCAAAACGCATGGCAATCCTTTTATTTTCCTTGAGTCTGCCAAAAAGCCTTTCAATAATATGTCGTTTGCGGTAAATTTTGGTATACTCTTCTGCTTTGAAGAATTGGCTCCGTAAAACTTCGGGGTATTCGCGTACTCATGTACTAAATGTACACTCCGCTCGCTCACCCCTTGTTTTACGTTCCAATTCTTCAAATCATTTGAGTATATCATAAAAATCCTCTGGTGTTAAATTAGAGTCATTAGGCAAATAAACTCCTTTATATGGGATAACGGGAATAGCATTTTTTGATTTGATAAAATCTCTAATATTGCCGTTATTGTATCCCTTGTCCGCAACAACAAAGTCAATTTCTTTCCAATTGGGTATTTCCTTGTTTCTTCCATATTTGAACCTAATTAAACCTTCTTTATGGCTCAATTATTCTTACCATACCTTTATCTTTATATCAAATTAGTTTGTTAACAGTGCCATAGTATTGTGTAGAACAATTTTCAGAATATGTTCACTAATCTATTATTATAAATATTGACATTATATAAAAAATAGCTATAATGCATTTCTAGTTACATCCGTTTGTTACGGATGTATATAATTCTTAAGGTATTTTATGGCAAAAGGAAAAGTAAGGAATAAAGGGGGAACGAATAATAAAGGAAACCCAGAGAATCAACTTCTTAAAAAATCTTTCGATGATCTTTCACAAGATTTACAGATATCAGTGTTGTTAAGATTATTAGGTCATTCGCTAACGGAGCCAAAAAGCCTAGATATCTTTAAATTCTTATGTCCAAAGCCAGAAGAATATTTTACAGCAACAATATTATCTTCTACACAATTTGGTTCAAATACAGTAAAGGAAGATATTTGTGATATCTTTAAAATGCATTTTTATTCTGTCACAGAAAATAATGAGGGCAATCTAATTAATAGCCTGAAATATTTATTTTCAGGTTACACGTTAAATATTAAAGATTTTATATTAGAAAATAACGTTAGTTTTAGTAGAATTATTAGCTATTTAGCTGCAACTAAAGGCAAAAAGAATTTAATAAAATATTTACTAGAACATAAAATAGATGAAGAATTGACTTTTAAAGATTCAATGACAGAAAAGAACATACCTAAAAATGGTACTAAACAATATAGTATGTATGATATTTTTGGCGATTTATTTCATAAAAACCTAAAGAAACATTTATCGAAAAGCGGGATAGAACAAGAACAAGCTCCTGATATTATAAAAGGAGCAGCACTAAATTATTACCAGAAGGATATAAAAAAATCTTTAGA
Organism: Rickettsia endosymbiont of Pseudomimeciton antennatum; assembly: GCA_020881195.1. Lineage (GTDB taxonomy): Bacteria > Pseudomonadota > Alphaproteobacteria > Rickettsiales > Rickettsiaceae > Tisiphia. The sequence continues at coordinate 27,562 of JAJIYL010000059.1, forward strand.
AGAGAGTAAAGAAACTATTTATATTCGCCAAAAACTTAGTGAATTAATTTATGTATTATTTAATAATACTCAAAATATAGATAAATTTTTGAGTCAATTAGATAATAATTATACAGAAATAACTAAATCACAGACTGAAAATTTTGTAAATGCAGCATTTAATGACATCATTAATTATGTTATCAATGTTTTCGATGAAGGATTTTTCTTTAATTGCAAGATATCTGAGCAAATCAGTTTTCTGGAAACTTGTTCTAAGTTTAATCCAAAAGATGAAACTTATAAAGCAAAACTAAAAATTTACAATGATATTCAAATATTAATTAAACACCAAATTATAAACGCTGAAGATTGTAATTTCAGAAAACAAGTGGCAGATTTTCTTTACTTAAGGACTGAGGGAGGGTTTCAGGCTATTTTTACCCCATTATTAAAGAAAGTTATTAAAATCGATCCAGATAATACGGTTGATACTATCAAGGATTTTTATGCATAATGTATCTCTAATAAAAGAAATATAGAAATTCACAATAATATTAAAGAAACAATTAAAAGTAAAATTGGAGACGCTAAATATTGTAATCTCCAAAAACAAGTGGAAGATTTTTATTACTTACAGACTCCAGAAGGGTTCCAGGCTATTTTTAACACCTTATCAGATCAAGCTGCTAAAATCCCTGAAGGTGAGACTATATTAGCACAGATATTCGTTAACAATGCAAATACACCTATAAACAAAGTTATGGCATACAATCTATTAAATAATAAGCTATTTGGTTCAAAAAAATTTAAGTTAGATTTAATAAATAATTACACTGAACAGGCTATTTCACTAATAGATGGTAATCCAAAAATATTTAATGTTGCACAAGAGGATGATGATATAATTAATCACATGAGAATGGCTTACTGGTTTAGGGCTGTGTATTATAATAAATCTAATAATAATATTGAGGCTATGGAATATTATTTAAAGTTTCTAGAATTAATAAAGAAAGAAGATATTAAGGGTTATTTTGAAGACATTAAAACAATTATTAGTATAGCCTTTAATACTCTTGAATTATCACCAGAAATAGACAAGATTTTTACTATATTATCTAAGAAGCAAGGAAATGAAAATCCTGATCAAAAAAAATTATTTAAAGAAATAATGAGCAATATTAACAAAAATAATGCTGCAGAATATTTAAAACAAATTAATAAGTTGCAATCTGCTAATGAGGTTAAGTCCATAGCGTTAGAAGTTTGGGAGAAGCTAGCGAATCAGATATTGGACTCAGCTAAAGATCAAACTGGTTTGGACGTACACCTATTATTCAAAGAATCATATTTACATTTGCCTTATAAAGCCGGAATAAAACACTTCTCTAATGCTAAGAATAGTGAAGATTTAGTGCAAGCTGTTATGTTTTTCCTGAAATATAATAGACCTCAGCAAGCTGAGGAATCTCTTACTAAGATAAAAAACACAGGTATAGACAGTATATTACACAGTTTAGATGATTTATTGGGTAAGCTACATCTCAATGTAGCTTTAAGTTTTATACAACAGGATATTGCTAAAAATAAATCAGTTATAAAAAAACATCTTGATCATGCTCAAAGACTAAATCCTTCATTAGATGTAGATATATATTATACGATTATCGAAGCCTCCTCTAATGAGTTAATAAATGATGATTTAAAGCAAAAGATCCAGCAAAATAAAGAGCTGAAGAACTTAGTTGATGAAGAAATTCAGGAACAGAACAGTTATAATGCCTCGAATCAACCTGTTAACTTGCCTATTAGCTCTTCTGCAGATGTAGAACCTGCAACAACTCAAAATGACCTCTATCAAAGAGTCATTCATAAATATTATACACAGAAAAAAAGAGAGTTAGATAATAGTCTTCATATTTATTCTACTTGGGAAATTAACGGCACGGTATATTCCACTAAAGATAGTGAAATTGTTGATTTGGGGAATAATAAATATTGCGTTATTGATAAGTCTAAAAAATTTCAACAACAATATGATATTTATCAAAAAGCTATGGAAAAAGGTTGTGTTAAAAAAGCACATGGGCAGAATGGTGTCAAATCATTTGACAATATTTATGAAATTAAGATTAATGCTGGTAAGAGATTACATAATGATCATAAGACTTATGTAAACCCCGAAGGGAAAGAACTTATTATTTTTACAAAAGAAACAAATCATGAGATAATCAATAAAATATGTGGTAATCGTGCGGTTGAAATTAAGGTTGAGTCGGCGAATGTAGTATCAGAAGAAGCTATTCAAGGAACAGTTGATCAAGATAATATATTGGAACAGCTTCTAGAATATCCTCACCAATATAATGGTGTTGATTTGGGAGGTGTTTTACACAATGTGGAATCAGATTAAAATGTACTAATTACTTTCTTCGCATAAGGCTCATTATGCAAAGCTTTGCATAAGCCGCCTTGACAGCATACTTCTTTGTTAGGTACTATAATGGTGAGAGTTTACGGTTTTTTTGCTATTTTCTTATTATGAACCCCAATTTTGGATTAACTAAGTTAATCCAAAATTGGGGTTTTGAATACTTACCTTACAGTAAGAGTTATAAGGATTTCCTCTATTAAAAATTTAAATACTTCGTTAATTCAATCTATTTGTTCCATGAATTATTTGCTAACTTAATTTCGGAAATTGGTATCAAACACTATGATGCCACCGCTGAAAGCGGTGGCTTAGCATTTGGGATAGTTAAAAAACTACTCTAACCTATTTAGTTACCATCTTTAATACCATAAAAATCACGAGCTCTTTGCACTATTAAATCAAATTGTTCTTCATTAGGAGTAGCGGAAGTAGCCCCTTCAATATATGTTCCACCAATAAGCCCAATATCATCTAAAGAAGCACTAGGTAATTGTTTTGGATGTATATAAAAACTCCAATTTACCACTTGTCCAGATTTAGTTTTCCCATGACCAAGGGCAATTGAAACTAAATATTTCAAATCTTCAGGATTCTGATCTTTTAACATAATAAGATGCCCTTGGTTAGACACCACTTTACTATCATTATCGAGTTCTTTAGCTCCAAGACCAGTACAATCTATTATATATTTCGTTTTAACCTCAGCAAAGTTCTTAACCTTACCTTGAACAAATGATACATTTTTACTTTTTAAGTAGCTTGTTAAATTTTCCATCATTTTTGAGACATTAATGAAAATACCGTCATCATACGCAATCATTGGTCTAGTTGTACCATTACCAAAATCAAGTATTACATTTTTAGGCGGTTGCATCACTCCAGCTTCTACACAAGGTCCTAAATGTGATTCTTTTTCATTTGGGAAATAAGCTGGCATGATAAAGGTTCCATCAATAAAATCACTATATTGTTTTTTAGCAATAGCAGCATATTCTCTATAAGAATTAACAATTATGGTTTTCATCAGAGCTGTTTTTTCTGGTAGAGCATCTTCTGCGGGAGGAGTAAACAACCCACCAGCATTATTAGAAGCTAATCCATCGAATCGATCAGCAATAATAGTGATATTATTATATCCTTTTTGAATCAAATCATAGGCACTCCATAATCCTATGACCCCTGCACCAATAACGGTAATAGGAGTATCAGATTTTAAATCTTTTGCATACTCTGACTTTTGTAACAAACCATTAACATAAGCAATAGCTCCAGGTGCTAATGTCCATCCACCACTACCATGTCCATAATTATGAGCAATAATTTTATTAGACAATTGGCTAATACTCATATTTGGTATATCATGTCTCATAGGACGGTAGCATATAATCTTTTGTCCCAAATTACTGGCACTAAGTCGTGGTGGAACTATTTTCCGTATTTCAGGCGTAGATTTTTGTACAGCATACGCCGTTGATAACATAAAGATCATTACTACAGCAAAATACTTACCATAAATACGTAATGTATTATAATATTGACATAAATGAAATAGTGACTTTGATAAAATCATACAAATAACTCTCTAATTAAAATAAACATATTTAAATAACTTATACGATTTTATTAAATTAACAAATATATTTTCAACGTAACAATTGTAAATTAATTAACGATTTATTTATTATACCTCTTTCGAAATTAGACAATAAGAAAAGATGAAAACATTATTGATGCATATAAATGTTCCCATAATCGCTCTGCAGGATTTAATTCAGGAGAATATGGTGGCAAATAAAGAATTTCTATATTAGCTGGAACCACTAAGTCCTTAACCCTATGCCATCCAGCACAATTCATAACAACAATAGACCTCTTGCAAAACTCTACTTCTGCTGGTAATTTGTGCGTGATACCGGTACTCTGCTCCTCACGTACATTTGAGTACGCTGCGGTTCGAGGTGAAGTGTCTCCTACAAATCCTTGCACATAAGCGAGTTTTGCAAGAGGTCTAATATTAAAATATACTCGTAAAATGAACTAAATATAAATGTTGTCAGCATGTTTCAGTTTATTTACTTTTATAAAAAAAACAAAAAATTATAAAAATTTTGCTAATTAGCTATTAGTGGGGAATAAAAAAGGAGTATAATGATATTATAGTTAGAAGAAACACGTGAAAACAATGATAGAAGAAACAAACGAAATTAACGCTAATTATCAACCAACCATGCTAGTTGGTACTGATGATTTTAAGAAATTGCTGCTTAATAGCGACGTATTTGTTGATAAGAGTCTAATGATCAAAGAACTATTGTTTGATACTGGAGATGTTGTATTAATCACTCGTC
>JAJIYL010000060.1 GCA_020881195.1 Rickettsia endosymbiont of Pseudomimeciton antennatum
ATACCAATTGTGGTAACTTCCATATGGACCTCCTTATTGTTGTTTAGGATTCATTTCCTATCCTAGAAGATTAGCATTTGCTTCTCATTCTGTATATAGGGTAGGTCCATACCATTATTTCTACCCACTTTCCTGGATTGCCGCATCGCCGCAAAGCGGCTCCTCGCAATGACATTCTGTACTTTTCTGCAATTTTTAAATTGCCATAAGTTATGCGTAAGATGAGTTTGTTAACAGCATCTAGTAACTCAACCTTTTGCACAACCCTCAACATCTGTGCTAACAACACTTAACCTTCCTCCAGTTCTAGAAGTTTCTTCTTGATCTCAAGCCCCCCAGCATAGCCAGTTAGTTTGCCATCAGTACCTATAACTCTATGACATGGCACTATAATTGACAAAGCATTACGTGCTACAGCATTTGCTACTGCACGTACAGTTTTAGGAGCAAATATTAGCTCCGCAATATTCTTGTAGCTTATCACTCTACCATAAGGGATGGTAGAGATGGCGGACCATACTTTCTCTTGGAAATTAGTCCCAGTGCAACGGTAAGCTATGGTAAATTTCTTTCTAGTACCATTTATGTATTCTATTAATTCTTGGTAAGTTTGCTCAAATATGCTAGAATTTTGCTGCTCATGATAATCACTGCTTAAAATTGGCATGTGTTTCTGCCCGACAAAATATAAACCTGTTAAGAAGTTGCCATCCGCTATCAATAACATCCTCAAATGATTTGAAGATGTTAGAGTAATTGGTATACTCTTCTGCTTTGAAGAATTGGCTCCGCAAAACTTTGGGGCATTCGCGTACTCACGTACTAAATGTACGCTCCGCTCGCTCACCTCTTGTTTTACATTCCAATTCTTCAAATCATTTGAGTATAAATCTATATATCTATATATTTTGGTCATTTGCACTAAGTATCTCCTGGAATCTTGGAAATATAGCTTCTGGCTGACTAATGGTACTACCCAGAGTTAAATTAAACTCCTTGGTTAAATGTTTAAACATTCTCTGACTTTCTGGTATACCAAGCTGATCAAGCATTTTACTAGCCGAATCAGGGATAAATGGCTGTAACATCACGGCAATATATCTTAGTGCTTCAAGTAGCGTATATAATACCTTACCCATTCTTATAGGATCAGTTTTTTTTAACTGCCAAGGAGCTTCTCGGTCTATATAAATATTTGCTTCTTCAGTTAAAGTAATAATATTATCTAACACCGAGTTAATATCAAATCTATCCATAAATATTAAATTTTCTGATATAATTTGTTGTGATGTTTTAATTAAAAATGATTCATAAATGTCATTGATAGATTCTTGGCTAATTAACGGAATTTTTGCATCATTATTCTTATAAACAAAGGCTAGGGTTCTCTGCAATAAATTACCAATTTTATTAGATAGCTCACTATTGGTTCTATTAATTAAACCATTTCGAGAATAATTTCCATCTGAGCCAAATATTACTTCTCTCATTAAATAATATCTAACTGGATCTAAACCAAATTCTTCTATCAATTGAAGCGGATCAATTACATTCCCTATAGATTTCGATATTTTTTGCCCCTCATTAGTCCACCATCCATGTGCCATAATACATTTTGGCAGTGGCAGCCCTGCTGCCATCAGAAATGCTGGCCAGTATACTGCATGAAAGCGTAATATATCTTTCCCGACTACATGCACATCAGCTGGCCAAAATTTATTATATTGGCTTGTATCATTTGGATATCCTAAAGCCGAAATATAGTTTGTTAACGCATCAAGCCATACATATATTACGTGCTGCTCATCATTTGGTACCTTAACCCCCCATTTAAAACTAGAACGTGATATAGATAAATCATGCAGCCCTGATTTAACAAAGCTAATAACTTCATTACGTCTAGTATTTGGTCTGATAAAATCAGGATTGGTATCGTAAAAATCCAATAATTTATCTTGCCATTTTGACAAAGCAAAAAAGTAACTCGGCTCTTCAAGCCATTCAACAGGAGCCTGAGTCGGAGCTAATCCGTCTGGTGTTAATTCTGATTCATTATAAAACGTCTCATCACGCATAGAATACCAGCCTTTATAGCTACCTAGGTAAATATCGCCATTATCAAGCAATTTTTGCCACAAACTACTTACCGCCTGTTTATGCCTAGCTTCTGTGGTTCTAATAAAATCATTATTAGAAATGTTCATTGAGTGCATTAATGTACGAAAAGTTTCAGATACCGTATCGGTAAATATTTGAGGTTCAACATTTTTGGCAATAGCCGATTTTTCTACCTTCTGACCATGTTCATCAGTGCCGGTTAAAAACATCACATCTTTACCTGATAAACGCATAAATCTTGCTATTACATCAGATGCAACACTTGTATAAGCATGTCCTATGTGAGGTATATCATTGACATAATAAATCGGTGTAGTAATGTAATATGTGTTTTTCATAATGGTCAATTTATAATAACATAAATTTGTTATAATTAATTATCCAGAATTCGGATAATTATAGTTAACCCGATTAACATTACTTTCAATTCACAGCGTCATTGCAAGGAGCTACTTTAGTAGCGACGAAGCTCCAGATTTATACTAATTTTCTGGATTGCTTTGTCGACCTACGGTCTTCCTCGCAATGACGCTGTGAATCGAGAGTAATGTTAGTCTGGTTAGTTATATATGTAAGAAAATCAATGTAAGAAAATCAAATTTTTGTATTTATTATAGTGATTTTTGCTAAACTAGTATACTATAAAAATAGTTAGAATAACTTAATGAAAGTAGGGAAAGTTATATGAAACATTATACATTGTTAGAGCAAGAATTAGAGCAAATCTTTCAAATTAATAACGTGATTAGTATACTTTATTGGGATATCGCAGTAAATATTCCGCAAGGATCGATTGATAGTAGAACAAACGAGATATCACTGTTATCTTCCATGGCACATTCTAGATTACAGTCAAAAAAACTCGCTGAATTAGTAGAATCTGTTTCTGAAAACCTGAATATACTGGATGTTTGGCAGTTAGCAAATTTACAAGAAACAAAAAGACGAATCGTAGAATCTAACTGTATAGATGATGATTTAAGGAAAAAATATGTTACTGCTAGTGCAAAATGTGAGTTAATCTGGCGAAATGCTAAAAAGAATAATGACTACCTATCACTTAAACCTTACCTACAAACAGTATTAGATTGCGTGCAAGAAATGGCTAAATCTAAAGCTAAAACACTAAATTGCACAATATATGATGCTTTACTTGACACATATGACCCTGAACGTAAACTAGATGAGATTAAAGTAGTTTTTAATAATATCAAAAAAACCATACCACAATTAATTAGTCAGGTAGTAGAAAAACAAAGCAGTGAACATGTTTTGCCTATAGTTGACACTATTAATAAAGAACAACAAAAACTAATTGCCAAAAGGCTTATGGCAATAATGCAGTTTGATTGCACTAAAGGTAGATTAGACGAATCGGCTCATCCATTTTGTCAAGGCACTCCTGATGATATTAGATTAACTAATAGGTATGATGAACGTAATTTTATTTCAGGACTCATGGGAATTATACATGAAACAGGTCATGCTTTATATGAACAAAATTTGCCTAGCAAATATAAAAATCAACCAGTGGGTAAGGCTAAAGGTATGGCTGTCCACGAAAGTCAGGCTTTATTCATGGAAATGCAGGTAGGTAGATCAAGAGAATTCTGTGAATTTCTATCAATGCTACTTAAAGACGAATTCGGATTTAAAGGACAAGAATATTCTGGGGAGAATCTTTACAAATTAATGATTAGAGTAAAACCTAGTTTTATTAGAGTAGATGCAGATGAAGTTACTTACCCAATACATGTAATGGTTAGGTTCGAATTAGAAGAATTATTAATTAGCGGAGATCTAACTTTGAATGATTTGCCATATTATTGGAATAATAAGATGCAAGAATATTTAGGAATTACTCCACCAACAGATACAGTTGGATGCTTACAAGATATACATTGGCCTATGGGAAGTTTTGGTTATTTCCCATCTTATACTAACGGAGCAATTATTGCTTCAATGCTTATGAAAAAAGCACAAGAAGTTAATCACAATATAAAAAAGGAACTAACAAGAGGAGAGTTCAACGGTATAAACCAATTCTTGAATAATAATCTTAGAAACTATGGTTCCCTAAAAAGTACCGGAAAATTAATTAAAGACGCTACGGGTGAAGAGCGGATTCAATCGGAAATATTTTTAAACTATCTCAAACAAAAATATTTATATTAAATTTACTGGATCATTAAAACAACAAATATATAGCTAACCCGTTAATGCTTTAGATAGCCCCTCCGTCTATTAGCAAGGAGCTGCTAGCAGTGACGAAGCAATCCATGTATGGACCTACCCGATAATGCAAGAAAAAAATAATATATAACAGCAAAAAAATCGAATGCAGTCATGTATCCGGCTTATAGTTAATAAATCACTTTAAATTTACCCTATAGCCCTGATGGAATTC